>DAOTCE010000012.1 GCA_035452965.1 Candidatus Paceibacterota bacterium
GGCTAGACCATCTGAAACCATTTCAAAACCTTCTGAAACCGCGCGCGCATTTACACTGATCGAGCTTCTGGTCGTCATTGCGATCATTGCCATCCTGGCCGCGCTGCTGCTGCCGGCGCTGGCCAAGGCCAAAGACAAGGCGCACAGGGTTCAGTGCCTGAACAACCTCAAGCAGCTCGGGCTGGGGAGCACGCTCTACGCGGACGACAGCAGCGGGCATTTCTGCGGGGACACGTGGCTTCCGGCGGAGATAGGCAATGTGCCGTCTTACACAACCCGCAGCGGCTCGGATGACGACTTGAACTGGCTCTGGCCGAATTACGTCAAGAGCTTCGGGAGTTATACATGCGCGAGCACGCAGAACAAGATCCGGACCAACATGATGGTGATTGCCGATCCGAAATGGAACGGCCGGACGGTGGTGGTTGACCTGTCCAACAACGGCCGGACCCGCACCGCCAACGGCACCAGCTACGAGTGTTTCGGCAACTGGGGTGGGAGCACGACGTCTCGCGGCAAGAAGTCCGAGCGCGGGCTGGAAGGCTTTGTGTTGAAGAACTACAAGCCCGGCGGCCTCGGCACCAAGCCGGGCCCGGCCAACGTGTTCATGATCACCGACGGGGACGATGACGCGGGCGCGGGCGATTACAACAACTGGCCCGACCGGATGGACAACCACGGCAAGGACGGCCAGATATTCACGTTCCTGGACGGCCATGCCGCCTGGGTGACCCGGAAGAAGTTCATGCATGTCTGGAATCTCGCGCACGATTCCAATAATACCGAACCCGCGGAAGGCTCCTACTAACCAGCCGAAGATGCGATTAGACTTTTCCATGCCGTGCCGACAGTCAACGTTCCAGCTATTAACCAACAACAAGCAACAAACCCAAACATGAACATAAGAACACAAGCCTTAAATGCGCGCCCCGCAACGGGCGCCACCATCGGGCTCGCCTGCGGGCGGGCGTTTACCATCCTCCTGACGGTCGCGATCCTCGCGGCGTTGGGGATAACAACCAGCGCGCTGGCCGATCGCGTCGGTCACGACGTGGCGGCGGGACAGGTCCAAGTTACTGGCTTGGCCAACGCAAGCACGTTCATGACCGTCCTGGTGGGAGTGAACCAATTTGGGATAACGAACAACGGTAACATAGCGGACCACAAGATTGCGATCGGACCAACAAACCAGTTCTTGACCCCTCCGTATAGCGAAGACAACGATGTAGCCGGCGGCGTTCTGATAGGCGCTGTGGCGCAGAATGAACGGCAGGATTACACTACCAATTGCACACATACGATGTGCGTGAATCCGACCTTGAAGTCCGGGCAAGCGTATGAGATTGCCCCCGCTGCCATCCGCATCGGTTCGGCTGCCGGTGTCGCGTCGGGCGAGCAAAACGTGAATTTTGGGGCCGCCTGGTTTCCTTACAACACCTGGCTGGGCGGGTATGCGCGCAATTCGACGGGGGCGAACGGCGGCGTCAAT
The DNA here is from genome assembly GCA_035452965.1 of Candidatus Paceibacterota bacterium. Lineage (NCBI taxonomy): Bacteria > Bacillati > Minisyncoccota > Minisyncoccota bacterium. Next base: position 1,490 of record DAOTCE010000012.1, read on the forward strand.
GATACTTTTACCGGCTCATCCAGCTTGGTGCTGGGGACGCATTTCATTGATTGGAAGACGGCCTACGCGCTTAACGGGAGAGCCTATGTTGACCTAAGACCGTTCGGGATAGACTCGCGGCGTGATGGCGTGCTGCTGGTGAATCATGCCAAGAATGAGGCAAACTACGCGGTCTCTCAAGTTAACAATGCGGATGATGAGTGGGACGGCACCTGGACGATCCAAGTCCGCGACAACCGTTCGGACAACCTGGAGCAGGATCCTATCGTCTTTGTGTTTGTTCCCAAGAGCAACACCAATGTGGTTTCGGGGATGTTCACGGCTGATGCTTCGATCACCATGCACAGCGGCGCCACTCCGGCCTTTACGGTCACGAACTTCACCGACGGCCAATATCTGCTGAAGGTTCCCGGCCGGTCGCCGGACGATGGTGTGCTCATTATATCGGGCGCCTGCGGTGGTGGCTTTAATGGCGACAATGTGGTCACTTATGAACCCAATGCGGCGAGGGATGGCTGGATCATTCAAACCCGGGATCTTCCGGCCTGCAACAACGGGCAACAGATGGACGACACGGACGTGGTTTGCTCGTTCGCCTTCATCCCCGCGGAGAAGCCGGGCGTGACGGTCACGCCCAACAAGAACCTTCTGACGACTGAGGCCGGCGGAACGGCCCAGTTTACGGTCAGGGTCAACGGTTATCCCAAGCCCACTGCCGACGTGACGATCAATCTCGCCTCGAGCGACACGAGCGAAGGCACGGTGGACCTGGCGACGCTCACCTTCACCCCGGCGGAATGGGATGTGGCGAAGACGGTAACGGTGACCGGCGTGGATGATGGCGCGGTGGACGGCTCGCAGGCCTACACGATCAACCTCACCGCCACGAGCAGCACGGATCCCAACTACAACGGGCTGGTGCCGGGAAATGTCCAGGTCATCAACATTGACAACGAAGCTGGGGTGGCGCTGGACAAGACCGGCGTTACGACTGCCGAGCCCAATGGCACCGACACGTTCACGGTCTGGCTGACGGTGGCACCGACGGCGGATGTGACCTTGAGCCTCAGCTCCAGCGACACAACGGAGGCGACGGTGTCGCCCGCGAGCCTGACGTTTACACCGCTCGATTACGGCACGCCGCAGGTGGTGACGGTGACGGGCGTGGATGATTGGGTGCAGGACGGCAACATCGCCTACAGCATCGTGACCGGCGCGGCCAGCAGCGCCGACCCGGCCTACAACAACTTCGACGCGCTGGATGTGGCGGGGGTGAACCTGGACAATGACCTGGCCAAGGTGATCGTTCCCGCCAGCAAGTTCACGGTGACCGAACCGAACACAACCGCCAATATCTCCGTTGTGCTCAACAGCGAGCCGACGGCCGATGTGACGATCAACTGCGTCTCGACCGACACGACCGAGGGCACGGCCGCAGGGGTGACTTTCACGCCCCTTAACTGGAACACGCCGCAGAACATTGTGCTGACGGCCGCCGACGACCTCGTCAATGACGGCACAATCGCGTACTCGATTGCCACGACGGTAACCAGCGCCGATCCGGTCTATGCGGCGATTGATCCGGATGATGTGGCAGCGGAGACGATTGATAACGAAATACAGGTTGCCCTGCCTTCGGGCAATTTCATTTACGGCATCGGCGAGCCGGCGACGGGCATTGACGGGTACGCCACGCTGAGCGACGTGGATTCCGCCGATTACAACGGCGGCGGGCTGACAGTGACGATCACCGCCGGGGGCAACAGCAATGACCGGCTGGCTGTGCGCAATGATGGGATGGGCGTAGGCCAGATCGGCGTGTCGGGCAACAACGTCACCTATGAGGGCGCCACCATCGGCACCTGGAGCGGCGGGACGGGCACTACCCCGCTGAGCGTGACCTTCAACTCGGCCGCGGCGACTCCCGCCGCTGTGCAGGCGCTGGTTCGGGCGGTTACGTATCAGAACGTGGACGCCGGCGCCGCGCCGGGCACGCGAACGCTCTCGTTCGTGCTGGCGGATGGAGCTTCGGGGGTCAGCACGGCATCCAAGACAATCATCGTCCGGCTGATGCGCATTTACAGCTTCCAGCAGGACGCGGACGGCGGCTTTGGCCCCTATTACGGGGCGGCGGACTGCCAGACCGTCTTTGACGATCCGGACACTCCGTATCCGATGGGCCAAAACAATGGTGGCACCCGGTTGTGGATTGACTGGAATACCGCCGCCCTGCTTCCAGAAGACCAGAGCCAGTGTTTGTTGAGGTTCACGAACATCTTTGGGGCCGGACTGGGCCAGATTCCGCCCGGCGCGAAGATTGTCTTCGCGGAGCTGACGCTGAACGTGGAAGATAGCGGGCATGGCGCTCTGTTCAACCGGATGCTGGTGGATTGGGATTCGGACGGCGCCACGTGGAACTACTTCAAGGACTTATCATATCCAGGCGACCCGGGCGGTATCCAACTGGACGACACCAACGCCGTCTCACAAGTCACTGCCTTCCTGATGGATTCGGCGAACAACACGACGAGCGGGACGGGCCTGAGGACGATTGGCGTTACAACCGATATCCAGGCCTGGCAGAACGGGGCCAACAACTACGGTTGGGTCATGAGCCCGCGGACAAACGGATCGAACGGCACGGCGTATAGCCCGTGCGAGCATGCGAACATCCTTCTGCGCCCGCGTCTGCGCGTCGGCTGGGTGCCGGCCTCGGTGGCGGCCGCGTCCTTCCAGGAAGGCACCGACGGCTACACCGGGACGGTGGACACGCAGGTCCGACTGGTTGCTCCGGATACGAGCTACGCGGGGAATGCGACGCTCTCTCCGGACCCGCTGGTGAATGCCGCGCCGGTTCCTAACCCGAACCACGTCCTGCTCCGGTTCGATAACATCTTCGGCACCGGCGCCGGCAAGGTGACCCCGGGTTCGAAGGTACACGTGGCAGTGCTTGAGCTTACAAGCATCAATGCCGACGCACAGGGCGCGGGCGGGCAGTTCCACCACGTTCTGAAGCCGTGGAATGACGCTGATACGTGGAACACCTGGGTAAACGGTGTTCAGACCGACGGGGTGGAGGCGGCAGTGTCGCCGACAGTCACGATCCCGGTGGAGGGATTCGGGGTTTCCGTTCAGCCCACGAGGCACCACATCGAAATAACAGCGGATGTGCAGGCTTGGGCCAGCGGCACACTGGCCAACAACGGCTGGGCGATCATGCCGTGGGACGAAGGCAGCAACGGTTGGGCCTTCAACTCGGCCAACAACGCCACGGTGAACACGCGCCCGCTGCTCCGGGTCTATTATGATCCGGCTCCGGCGATCGTCGGGGCAGTCCACAACGGCACCAGCGTTGACCTGACCGTCAGCGGCACTGTTGGCAAGACCTACCACGTGGTGCGAACGGGCGATCTGACGGTCCCGACGGCCAGTTGGACGGTGCTGAGCGGGACGGTAACCATTGGCAGCGGGGGAACAGGGGTATTTACGGATAATTCGCTGTTGCCGGGCAATGCGAATGCGTTCTACCGAGTCCGCGAGCCATAATACCCAGCGAAGGCTGGGAATAACATGAATCAGGGCGGGACGGCGGGGACGCCGTCCCGCTTTTCGTAACGGCCCATCATCATTTTGTGATGGGCAACGAGCAGGCCGGGTCGCGCCTGGCAGAAGGCATGAGACTATGAAAGATGCAATGAGTGATTGGAGAAGCGCATTTTGCCGGGCCTTCAAGGCAGGGCGCGCGCTGCCGGGTATTCGCGGGACGCAGGGAGTTGCGCGCGCTGTCTGTCCTGCCGGGCGGGGGGGGGGGCGACGATGGAGCGCGGTGGCATTGCTGGCGATTGGGGCGGGGATCATGGCCGGCGGGCTGGTGTCGGCCCAAGCGGCGGCGAACCACGGAGTGGCGGCGGGCATGCTTAATGTGGAGCAGATCTCCGAGGTGGACTCGAATGTCGCGCTGGTAACGCTGTCGCAACAGATCGGCGCCTTTCGGCTTGGCACGGGCGGGAACCGCGGAGACTACAATGTGCGAATTGGGGCCGGCTTTGCCGCCTCGCAGGACGAATACCTGGGGGTGCTGATAAGTTCGGTGACTGAGAATGGGCGGGACAATTTTGGCACCAACGGTTATCCCGCCAGCGCAATCGAGCGGACGGGCAGCGGCGGTTACCGGATCGTGAGCTACTTGAGTCCCGGCAACGAGTACAACGTCAACGTGGCTGGTGCGTGGTTTCCTTACGATCGATACCTCGGCGGCCTGGCGCGCAACGCGGTGGCTGAGAACAACGCCACCAATGACACGTTCACCGGTTCGCCGGGCCTGGTGCTGGGGACCCATTTCAAGGGGGTGACGACCGGGAAATCCATCGTTGATCTGCGCAGCCTGGGCGTTGACTCCCGCACGGATGGGATCCTGCTGGTCAACCACGCCAAAGACGAGGACAACTACGCGCTGTCGCAGGTGAACACGGAAGACGGCACCTGGAATGTGTTCGTCCGCGATATTGGCGAAGGCACTTTTACCGACTACGAGCAGGACCCGGTGGCTTTCGTGTTCATTCCCAGGACCAACACGACCCTGATCTCGGGGCGGTTCAGGGCCAATGGCAGCATCGAGATGTTCAGCGGCGTCGGCCCGCAGTTCACCGTGACGAATCTGGGCACGGGCCAGTGGGACCTGAGAATCCCCGGCCATTCGCCAACCAACGGAATCCTGGTCATTTCGCCTGAAGGCGGCGCAAGCCTGAATGGGGACAACATCGTGAGCTATCAAGCCTATACAAACGGCTTGGGGTGGGAGATCCAGTCGCGAGACACGCCAAACAACGGCTTGCAGACGCCGACGGGCGAGCCCGTCGCTTCGTTCGTGTTTATCCCCACGCCGCCTCCGGGATTCACCGTGGCGCAGACGAACGGGTTGCTGACGACAGCCAGCGGGGGCAAGGCGAGCTTCACGGTGGCACTGCAAGCAGCTCCGACCGCCGTTGTCACCTTGAGCCTGAGTTCGAGCGATCCGGCCAAGGGCATCGTGGCGCCGGGCATGCTGATCTTCGATGCAACTGACTGGCACGAGCCGCAAACAGTGACGGTGACGGGGCAGAACGGTGCCACCGATGGCAACTACAGCGTCGTGCTTTCGCCGGCCGACAGCACCGATCCGGGTTACCAGGGCTTGGATCCGGACGACGTGCCGGTGAGTTCACTGGCCGCCCGGGCGGAGGTAGTCTGGCCGCCGAACAACGCTGCCCAGGTCAAGGCATCGCCCACGTTGCAGGCGTCCGTGACTAACAGCGGCCCGGGGAACCTGACGGTGACGTTTTACGGGCGCGAGGCCCCCACGGTGTTTCCGGGACCCGATTTTACCATCGCGGTGCTGCCGGACACGCAAATGTACACCGGGCTGCTGGGCGGGGGGTCATCGAATATGTTCATTGCGCAGACCGAGTGGGCGATCAGCAACCGGGTGGCGGGAAATGTCGCGTATGTGACCCAGCTCGGCGACATCTCGAACAACGGGGACAACCCCAACTACGTTTTCCAATGGTATAACGCGACCAACGCGATGTACCGCCTGGAAGATCCCGTGCGGACCCAGCTTCCGGACGGCATGGCCTACGGGGTGGCGGTGGGCAACCACGAGTTTTCGCCGATTGGGGATGCCGCCGTGGGCACCACCTCCAATTACAACCGGTATTTCGGGGTGTCGCACTTTGCGGGGCGGGAGTACTACGGGGGTCACTACGGGACGAACAACAACAACCACTTCGATTTCTTCAGTGCGAGCGGGCTTGATTTCCTGGTGCTTTATTTCGAATACAATACCGATCCGCCCGCAGATTTGTTTGTGTGGGCCAACGCGGTGCTGGCCACCAACGTCCACCGGCGGGCCATCGTGGTGACGCACAACTTCGGGAATACCCAGACGCCCGTGGTGTGGAGCGCTCAGGCGCACGCCATCTACGATGCGCTCAAGGGGAACACCAACCTGTTTCTGTTCCTCGGCGGCCATGTGACTGGGCAGGGCCGGCGCGAGGATACCTACAATGGCAATACCATCCGAACCCTGGTGCAGGATTTCCAGGGCTGGACCAAAGGCGGCAACGGTTTCATGCGCCTGCTCAATTTCTCTCCCAGCAACAACGTGGTGATCGCCCAGTGCTTTTCGCCCTGGACAGGGGAATACCTTACCGATGAGGACAGCGAGTTCTTCTGGCAGTACAACATGCAACCGGCTGGTCCCGGCGCCCCCATGCCGTTTGCCGCGCTGACTACCAACCAGGCGGTGGCGCCCGGCAGCGTGAGCGAATGGGTCTGGTACGGGCTGGAGACCAACAAGGCGTATGAATGGTATGTGGCCGTTACGGACGAGGCAGGGATGACAGTCGCCAGTCCTGTCTGGCGGTTTACCACCGCCCAGTCGAACACTCCGCCAGCGGCGGTGAACCTGCTCAGCACATTTGCCGGCGACGCACCAGCCAGCCTCGCGCTGCTTGCCACCGATGTGAATGGGGACGCGATTACCTTCGAGATCCAAACTCCGCCGGCATACGGGGTGATCCAGGATTTCAATCCGGCTACAGGCGCTTTGACCTACTGGCCAGCCTACGGTTTCCGCGGCACGGACCAGTTCATTTTCATAGCCAGCGATGGCCAGGCTACTAGCAGCCCTGCCAGCATCCACCTTAATGTTCTGCTTCCGCCCGATTGGAATGCAAACGGGATGCCCGATGCATGGGAGGCCGCCTACGGCGTCAGCGATCCGGACGACGACGCGGATGGGGATGGCCAGAGCAACTTGCAGGAGTGTCTGGCACACACCAATCCTACGAACGCCTTGTCGGTGCTCCAGATTACCGAGGTGTCCCAGCAGGCAAACGGACATTACAGCCTCACGTGGCCTTCGATCGGCGGCACACGCTACCGCGTGCAGTTCGGCAATGGCGAAGCCTATGGGAGTTTGCCAACCGCGCTCGCTGATGTTGTGCGGTCGCTGACTAACGAGATGGATCTCAGCCCCTATGGCGCCGGCTCCACGCAATCGTTCGTTGACGACCTCACTCTCACCGGCGGAGCGCCCACTAACCACTCCCGCTACTACCGCATCAGAGTCGTGCGATGACGTTTGGTGACTTCCACCCGGGTGCTGGAATGGACCGAAGCTCCGAGGCCCTCCCGCTATCCGGCGCATTCTGCTGGCTGGTCGTGGCTGGGGTGCTCGCCGTGGCGCTGGCCCAGCCTCAGGCCGCCCGGGCCCACGGGGAGATTCATTTGCGTATCCTGGAGTACACCCAACAAATCGAGGCGGCAACGAACAACCCGGCGGCGCTATACCTCGAGCGCGGCGAACTAAAACGCGAGCACGGCCTGTGGGAAGAGGCCGGAGCGGATTTTGACCGTGCGGCGCAGCTTGACCCAGGCCTTCCCGGCGTGGATCGTTGCCGTGCCAAACTCCTGGCTGACCGCGGCCAATTTGAGGCGGCGCGGGCAGTGTTTGACCAGGCGGTGCAACGCAGTCCCGACGATGGCGAGTGCTTTGTTGGCCGCGCCCGCCTCATGATTAAGCTCGGCCAGCGCAAAGCCGCCATTGCGGACTATTGGCGCGGACTGGAACGACTACGCGAGCCGCAACCGGAATACGTGGTGGAGCTGGCCCAGGCGCTTGCTGCCGAAGGAGACGTCGTGGAAGCCCTCCGGGCACTGGACGAAGGGATCAGGAAACACGGGCCGGTCTTGCCACTCCAAGGGTATGCCCTGGACCTCGAACTCGGGAGAAAGAACCACGAATCGGCGCTGGTCCGGCTTGAGACCATCCTCGCGCGAGCCATGCGCAAGGAAAGCTGGTTTGCGCGGCGGGGTGACATTTTGCTCGAGGCCGGGAGGATGGCGGAAGCCCGGAAATCCTACGAGGCGGCGCTGGTGGCGGTGAAGCGCTTGCCGGGGCGGCTACAGCAAAGCCCCTCCATGGTAAAACTGCAGGCGCACGTCAATACCGCCCTGGCTGAAATGGCTAACGCGCCGCCTGCCGGACAATCGGAATGAGGAAGTATGAACACTACGACAACAAACAGCAAAGCTGGAATCCAAGGCCATAATCCCGGGGATGCTGCTGCCCGGCACGGCCGGAGCGCCGACTTCCAGTCGGCTTTAACTAGCCGGAGGCCCAAGGCTTTCTCTTGTGCCTGCGAGCAGGCTAAGCCGGCTGGAAGCCGGCGTGCCTGTCTGGCCGCACATGGGCGGGCGCTGGTTCTGGTGGCGCTAAGCGGTCTCGTTTGCGCAAGATTGTCCTCGGCCCAGGCCGATAATGGAGTGGCGGCGGCCAATATCTCAGTCGTACAGCACGATCTGGAGAACACCACCAATTCCGTGACAGTAACCACTACGCTCTCGCTAAACGGTTTCAACGTGCGGGACGGTTCCAGCCTCGGCGATTACAATGTGCAGATCGGTTCCGGCAGCAGCGACGACGTTGACACCGGTGTGCTGTTGACGTCGGTGGCCGAGAACGGCCGGGATAACCTGCATTGGAACTACCCGGGGACTAATTTCTGCACGAGTGCGATGGCTTACTCGCGCAGCGGCGCCAATGCGGGCGCGTACTGGATTCCCTCGTTCAATGCGCCGACCGGGGCCGAGTACAACATCAACGTGTCGGCCGCGTTCTTTTCTTACAGCAATTGGCTCGGGGGGTTCGCTCGCAACTCAGGTGATACGAATGGCGGCGCCAACAATCTTTTCACAGGCTCGCCCGGCTTGGTTCTTGGCACTCATTTCGTGGATAATGGTAGCGGCGTCTCCACGGTGGACCTTACTAGTCTGGGCATTGATTCCCGGACAAACGGGGTGCTGCTGGTCACTTACGGGGACAACGAAGACAACTATGCGACGTCGCAGGTGAACAACGACGGCACCTGGACGGTGTATGTGAAAGACAGCGGGGCCAACGGTTCTGTCAACGAACAAGACCCCGTGGCATTTGTGTTTATTCCCGAGACCAATTTGACCGTTATTTCCGGGAGGTTCCAAGGGGACGGAACCATCCTGATGCCCGGCGGCGCGACCCCTCTCTTCACCGTCACCAACACCAGCACAGGCACCTGGCGTTTGACCATACCCGGCCATTCCCCCGCCGGCGGTGTGCTGATCCTCTCGGCCGAAGGCGGCCTCAGCCAAAACCAGGACAACATAGTCAGTTACCAGCCCGACGGCGACGGCTGGATAATCCAGTCACGTGACTTGCCTGGGAGTCCCCCCAGCCTCCAGACCCCCACTACCCAACCCGTGGCCTCCTTCGTCTTCATCCCCGCCACGGGCAGCGCCGCCCTGATCGCTCCCCCGGAAAACGCGCAGGATATGGGAGGCAGCGTCACCTTGAGTGTCGCCGTTTCCAATGTCGCGCCGGGCGATCTCTCCCTGACCTTCTACGGACACGAAGCCCCCACGCCCTATCCCGGCCCGGACTTTTGCATGGTGGTGATGCCGGATACCCAGAATTATACGGCGCAGAATAACGGCGGGACCAAGGCCATGATGATTGCCCAGACCGAATGGGCTGTTTCCAACCGGCTGTCGCGGAATGTCGCCTATGTGACCCAGCTCGGGGACATTTCAAACAACGGGGACAGTCCGTCTTACATCTCACAATGGTATAACGCGACCAACGCAATGTACCGCCTGGAGAATCCTGTGCGGACCCAGCTTAAGGATGGCGTGGCCTATGGGGTGGCGGTAGGCAACCACGAACAGAGCCCGAATGGGGATGCCACCAGCGGGACGACCAGCAACTACAACCGATACTTCGGGGTGTCGCATTTCACGGGATACGGGTATTACGCGGGCCATTACGGGACAAACAACAATAATCACTTTGATTTCTTCAGCGTCAGCGGGCTGGATTTTGTGGTGCTGTATTTCGAGTACGACACGTCGCCGCCGGCGGAAGTCCTGGCGTGGGCCAACGACGTGCTGCGCACCAACGCCCACCGGAGAGCCATCGCGGTGACGCATTACATGGGCACCGCTGCTACGCCCAGCAGTTTCAGCACCCAGGGCAAGGCCATCTACAATGCCCTCAAGACTAATGCCAACCTGTTCCTGCTGCTCGGCGGCCACGTCTGCGGCAGCACCGGCGAAGGCGAAGGCTCGCGCACGGACACCTACAATGGCAATACCATCCGCACGCTCATCTCGGATTACCAGTGCCGCACCAATGGTGGCAACGGCATCATGCGGATTATGGAGTTTTCGCCCAGCAACAACGTGGTGACCGTGCAGACCTACTCGCCCTGGACCGATGAATACGAGACGGATGAGGACAGCGAGTTCTTCTTCACCTACAACATGCAGACCGGTGGCGGAGGCTCGGACGGAACCCCTTGCGTCGCCTTGGCCACCAACACAGGGGTCGGCCCGGGCAGTGTTACGAGCATCACTTGGTCCGGCCTGCGGCATAATACGAGCTACGAATGGTACGTCGTAGTCACTGATGCCTCGGGCAACACCACCAAGGGACCAGCCTGGCACTTCACCACCGGCCCCAACAGCGCGCCGGTGGCCAACAACCAGCTCGTAACCGTGCCGGGCGATGCTCCCGCCAGTTGGAGCCTCTACACCAGCGATCCCAACGACGATCTTCTCACATTGATAATGGATACGCAGCCGGTCAATGGGGTGGTCCTGGGTTTCAACCCTACTAACCGCCTGCTGACTTACCTGCCGGCGCGCGGTTTCCGCGGGTTAGAGCGATTCAACTACCATGTAAGTGATGGCGAACTGAACAGCAAGGCTGCTACCATGAGCATAAATGTCGCATCCCCCGCCGACACTGATGCCAACGGCTTGCCCGACGCCTGGGAAGCCTACTATGGCGTCAGCGACGCGGCTGCAGACGACGACGGCGACGGCCAAAACAACCTGCAGGAATACCGGGCCAACACCAACCCCACAAATGCCACCTCGGCCCTCCGCATCCTCAGCTTTTCCGAACTGCCCGGTGGTCAGTCTTCCTGTTCGTGGTCCACCGTGGGCGGCACGCGCTACCGGGTGCAATTTGCCAATAGCGATGCTTACGGGGCCTTGCCGGCTGCATTCACCGACATTACGCGCGCTTTCACCAATGAAATAGATGCCAGCCCCTGGGGGACAGCCTCGACGCAGTCGTTCACTGACGATTTCACCCTGACTGGCGGGCCGCCTACCAACGGCGCTCGCTATTACCGCATAAGGATCTTTCCCTGATCCAGCGCAGCTTAATTCCTATGAAGACCGCCGTTTGCCTGAGTTTGATTCCGGGCGTCGGAATCTTGCAGTTGGCGGAAATCCGCGACCATGTGCGGTGACGGTCTTGATCATGCGGAGTGATGCCGCAATCCGGCAAAGACTTATTGACGGTAGGCTTGGCGACGAATATTTGTGAATTGTAATGCTGAATAGCTACTCAGACGAACAGTTGCGCCTTGCCGCCCGTCTCTATTATCTCGACGGGCTGGCACAGAGCGAAGTGGCGCGGTTCGTAAAGATTTCCCAGGCCAAAGTATCACGCTTGCTCGCGGCGGCTCGGGAGCGCGGCATCGTGCGCATTTCGGTGGCGGAATATGAGCCCCGCAACCAAGTGATCGAGCGCGCTCTCCGCAAACAATTCGGGCTTGGGACCGTAGTGGTCATCAAGACCTCCGTCGGGGCCACTAGCGCGGACGCCCGGCGTGTCGTCGGCCACTTTGCCGCCCCAGTTGTCGCTGCTCTCTTGCCACCAAAGTCTGTGGTTGCCATCGCCGGTGGACGCACTATCCGCGAACTGATTCAGCTCCTGCCGGAGGACAAGGAACGCCAATTGACCGTTGTTCAGGCTATGGGCAGCATTGATTCCTCCATCGGGCCGGAAGACGCCCTCGAGTTGGCGCGGATCTTGGCCCGGCGCAGCGGAGGCCGTTTCGAGGCTCTCAACACTCCGGCATTTGTCCCCGACCAGAAAACCCGGGATACATTTCGGATCCTCCCCCAAATCCGTTATGTTCACCAGCAGCTGACCCGGGCCAACGTCGCCATTGTCGGAGTCGGCACGCTGACGGATTCAGTCTTTGTGGCTCGCAACGTCCTTAGCCCGCACGATCTGAAGGAACTTGCTGGTGAGGGCGCGGTGGGGGAGATCTGCGGGCGATTCTATGACAAGCATGGCAAGGAGTGTGTTTCACGATGGCGTGACCGGGTTCTGAGCATTGAATTGGAGCAGCTTCGCAGAACTCCCCAGGTCATTGGCGTGGTGGCAGGAGGCGACCGCTCCGCCGCCATCGCCGCTGCCATCCGCGGGGGGTTGCTGAAGGCCCTCATTATTGACGAGCAGGCCGCCCAATATCTCTGTGGGGCGCGTCGAGCCGCGGCTCCCTCTCGTCCCGACCTTCGATCCTGATTATGAGGCTTCCTTTCGGGAGTTGCGTTCCGTATATCGTAGGCAGTGCCATCGCAGCGCAGCCGTGAGCACGCCGCTAATCATCTATCGTATATGAAAGAAGCAAATAAGACTCTCTCCCTGGCCGAGGCGCTGAATGCCGCGCGTGATACGCGCTGCCTGGAGATTGGCGCGGGGGTCAAGAGCGCTGCGGCGCGCGTTTTCAATCAGCAGTTTGGCAAACGGCCGGCGGTGGTGGTGGCGGACGTGAATACGTATCGCGCGGCGGGGCGGGCGGTGGATGAGGCCTTCCGTGCGGCAGGGCATGCGGTTCGGGACCCTTTCATCTTTCGCGCTCCCGATCTCCATGCCGAACACCAGTTTGTGACGGACCTGGAGCAAGCGCTGCGCGGCCACACGGCGATTCCGGTTGCGGTGGGGTCTGGCACGATCAACGATCTGACCAAGCTTGCATCCCATCGCACGGGGCGCCTCTATATGTGCGTTGGCACAGCCGCCTCGATGGACGGCTATACCGCATACGGGGCTTCGATTACTTACCAGGGTTCGAAGCAGACGTTTGAGTGCCCGGCGCCGGCGGCAGTGTTGGCGGACCTGGAAGTGATTTGCGCCGCGCCGGGTGATATGAACTCGTGGGGATATGCGGATCTCCTGGCCAAGGTTCCCGCGGGTGCGGATTGGATTCTGGCCGATGCGTTGGGCATTGATCCGATTCTGCCGCAGCCCTGGGCGATTGTGCAAGGGCGGCTGCGGGAACTGGTGGCGGACCCGGTGGGTGTGCGCCGCCGCCATCCGGGAGCAATCGGCAGGTTGGTCGAGGGCTTGATGATGGGTGGTTTCGCCATGCAGGCGGCCAGGTCAAGCCGGGTTGCCTCGGGCGCGGAACATATGTTCAGCCACATGTGGGACATGCAGCACCACACCCACGATGGCCATGTCCCCTCCCACGGGTTTAAGGTCGGGATAGGCACACTTGCCACGACGGCGCTGTATGAACGCCTGCTGGTGAAGGAGTTGGAGAAACTGGACGTAGCGCAGTGCTGTGCGGCGTGGCCGGATGAGGAAGCGTGGGTTGCACGCGCCCGAGATCTGCTGGGCGGAGGTGCCGTGGCCGAGTTGGGCGAGCGCGAGATGCGCGCCAAGTATTGCAGTGCAGCGCAACTGGGCGAGCAGTTGCGGCTGCTGAAGGCAGCCTGGCACAAGCTGCGTGAGCGACTTGGAGCCCAACTGCTGCCGCTTGCTACCCTGCGCCAAATGCTGCAGGACGTCGGGGCTCCAACTGAACCTGAACAGATCGGCATCACTCGGGAACGCTTGCGGCAGACCTACTGGCAGGCGTCCTGCATTCGGCGCCGCTATACAGTTCTCGACCTGGCCGTCCGTACGAGGCTCCTGGACACCTGCCTGGATGAGATTTTCGGCCCGGCAGGTCTGTGGCCGACTTCGGCTTCTGCGCGCACCTCAACCAAAGGCGAGTCATAATCCCGCCGCGGCAAGCGCCCGGTCTGCCACCTCCCGCCCCCCCGGCTGGCGTGGGCGCGGACGAAAGAGGCCTGGCCTCATCCCTCCGCCCGCGTTTCCCCAAGTGGTTACGGTTTTTCGAGCCGGCGCCAGCCACCGTCCCTCTTGCTGATCCGACGGCCATTCGCGCCAGCTACCGTCTTTGGCAGCGGCGCGTGCTGGTCTCGACCATCATCGGCTACGCGGTCTTCTACTTCGTCCGGAAGAATCTCAGCATCGCCATGCCGCTGCTGGAGCGCGACCTCGGCATCTCGAAGTCCGGCCTTGGCCTGTTTCTCACCCTGCACGGGGTTCTCTATGGCGTTTCCAAGTTCGCTAACGGCTTCTTCGGCGACCGCTGCAACGCGCGCGCCTTCATGGTCGTCGGGCTGGCTGTTTCGGCGCTGGTGAACATCTGCTTCGGCCTCAGTTCTGCCGTGGTGACCTTTGGAATCCTCTGGATGCTCAACGGCTTGTTCCAGGGCATGGGCTTCCCGCCCTGCGCGCGGTTGATGACTCATTGGTTCCCGCCAAGGGACTTCGCCACCAAGTTCTCCATTTGGAACACCTCCCACTCCATCGGTGCCGGGCTGATTCTGGTGTTGTGCGGCTCCTTGCTGGCCCCGATTTCCTGGCGAGCTTGCTTCCTCGTCCCGGCGGGCATTGCTCTAGTTTGCGCCCTTTATCTGTGGCTGACCCTCCCCGACACGCCTGCGTCTGTTGGACTGCCGGAGGTGGAAGGGACCCGCACCGAATTGTCGGAACGGAACACCGGGGCCGACTTCAGGGCTTTCCTGTTCCGCTCCGTCTTTCGCAACAAGTACATTTGGCTCGTCTCGATCGCGAACTTCTTTGTCTATACCCTCCGCTATGGCATGCTCGACTGGGGGCCAACGCTGCTCACGCAAGCCAAGCACCTCAGCATCGGCAGCGCCGGCTGGATGGTCGCCGCCTTCGAAGCCGCCGGGGTGGTTGGCGCGATGGTCAGCGGCTGGTTGACCGACCGCTTCTTCGGTGGGCGCGCAATGCGGGTTGGTCTCATCTTTATGGTATTGACCGTTGTCTCCGTGCTGGGCTTCTGGAAGCTCGCCGGCCAATCCCTGTTCTGGAACACCGCGCTGCTATGTACCGCGGGGTTCTTCATCTATGGGCCGCAATGCCTTATCGGCATCGCTGCCGCCAAGCTCGCCACCAAACACGCCTCGGCCTCGGCTGTGGGCTTGACGGGCCTTTTCGGTTATGCCAGTACGGTCTTGTCGGGCTGGGGCTTGGGCTGGCTGGTCGACCGGCATGGTTGGGATGCGGGGTTCACGGGGTTGATTGGTGTTGCGGTAGTGGGGACAGTGCTGTTTGCCATGGCATGGCCGGCCAAAGCTCACGGCTACGCGGCTGAAGCAAGCGAGCCGCACCGGCTGTCCTGAGCACCGGCGGGCTGAACCTGGAAGGCACGAACCAGGCGCGGAAAGATACATTCGCGCTGTAGAGGATGAGACTATATGCGAGTAGCGTTTGATTGTGATGACGCGGGCTTGCCGCTAAAGCAGGCGATCCTGCAGCACTTGCTGGACCTGGGGATTGACGCGGTGGATCTGAATCTGGTGGTGCGGCGCAAGGCCGATTATCCCGATATCGGCTACAACCTGGCCAAGCGCGTCGCGGCAAAGGAGTTTGACCGCGGCATTCTGGTTTGCGGGACCGGTTTAGGTATGGCGATGGTCGCTAACAAGGTTGAAGGGGTCTTTGCAGGAACCTGCCACGATGTCTACTCCGCCGAACGTCTCTGCAAGAGCAATGCCGCCCAGGTGCTCACCCTTGGCGCCCGCGTTGTCGGGCCGGAGTTGGCCAAGACGATTATCTCCGCCTGGATCCATTCTCGGTTCGAGGGTGGCCGTTCTGCGCCCAAGGTCGAACGAATGAAGGAACTCGAGCGGCAGGAATTCGCGCGGGGCGCTGGCGGGGGTGAATCAGCGCGGGACCCGCAGGCTTCGGCGTAGCAGCCCGTTGCTGGCAATTACGTAATACTTGTGCCTGCCGGGAATGGGCCGGTGCCAAAACTCGCCGCCGGCCGACTCGATGATGAGCCCGCCCGCCGCGATGTCCCACAGGCTGATCTCGCATTCGAGGTAGGCGTCGAACCGGCCGCACGCCACGTAAGTCAGTCCCAGCGCCGCGGAACCCATCATGCGAATCTTCCGCACTCGGTGGACCAGTCTGTTGAAATACGGCAACATGGCGTCGAGGCTTTCACGCGACTTGGTGAATCCGAGGGACACAACCGCCTCGGCCAGCTTCGGGCGTCGGCTGACTTGGATGGTCCTGCCGTTGAGCCGCGCGGCCTGGCTGCGTATCGCGGTCCACAGCTCATCGCAAAAGGGTTCGTAAACCACCCCGAGCAGGGTTTGGTAGCCGTCCTCGTAGGAGGCGGCTCCGGGGGACGTGGCGCGCTGTTGGAGCGCTATGGACACGCATGCGTGCGGGATCCCGTAGGTGAAATTGACCGTGCCATCAATCGGGTCGACTACCCAGCGGTACTTGGCGTCAGCCCGCCCGGTATCGCCCTCCTCGCCAAGCAGCGCGACCTGAGGAAAGGCCCGGCTAAGGGTCTTCTCGATCAGCTTCTGGCTCTGCACGTCCAGTTCCAGCTTGATGTCGTGTTGCGTGACCGCCTGGGTACGTTTTATCGAGTTCAATTCGCGACGCAGGGTCGCGCCGACGGCTTTGGCTGCCCGAATGGCTGTGCTCTGTGCTTGTTGCAGGTTCATTGGGTCAGGATAAGGAACTCTACAACGACTCCAGCGCCTTCCGGACTCGGTCACGCTTGGTCTGCCACTCCG
Organism: Candidatus Paceibacterota bacterium; assembly: GCA_035452965.1. NCBI lineage: Bacteria > Bacillati > Minisyncoccota > Minisyncoccota bacterium. The sequence continues at coordinate 18,227 of DAOTCE010000012.1, forward strand.
TCAGGCGCTGCTGGTGTTCCTGCAGCACCTTGGGCGGCGCTTTGGAGGTGAAGTTCGGATTGCTGAGTTTCTGGCTGACCTTGGCCATTTCGCTCTCGCTCTTTTCCAGCTCCTTGGCCAAGCGGGTCTTCTCGGCAACCACGTCAATTAGCCCTTCGAGCGGCAGGTAAAGCTCGCCAAGGTCGGAGTGGACGGTCGGCGTGCCTTGCTTCGGCTGATGATGGGCGTCGAGCTCCAACGCCTCGGCATTGAGCAGCAGCTTCAGCACTTCCGCGTCGCGCGGCGAGAGCTGGTTGGCGGGCTTGAATACAAACTTAACCTTCTTGCTCGCGGGAATGTTGCCTTCACGGCGCAAGTTGCGGCCCTGAGTGACCAGGTCGTACTTTTGGTTGACGAAGTCGAGGGTGGCGCTGTCCAAGCCGTAGTGGCTGCGGAAATCCTCTTCCAGCGGCTTGGGCCACGGGGCGAACATTATGGTCTGGCCGCCCTGGTCCTCCGGCATGTCCTCGTGGTAAGCCATCCCCTGCCACAGCTCTTCGGTGATGAACGGCAGGAAGGGATGGAACAGGCGCAGGGTGTGGGAGAGGATGAAGTCAATGACTGCGAGGGTGTTGGCGCGGTGGGGGTCCTGGTCCGTGGTGCGGGCCGCGTTTTGCGTGGAGAGGACGGCTTTGCTGGCCTCCACATACCAGTCGCAGTATTCGCTCCAGAAGAAGCGGTAGAGGGTCTGCGTTGCCTCATTAAAGCGGTATTCCGCGAAGGCGGTGGTGATCTCCCGGATGGCCTGGTCGAGCTTGAGCAGGATCCACTTGTCGTCACTGGTCAGCAGGCGGGGGTCAATTTCGCCTTGCGGCTCGCCGCCCTGCATTTGGCGGAAGCGGCAGGCGTTCCAAAGCTTATTGCAGAAGTTGCGGCCCAGCTCGACGTCCTTCTCGTCGAAGAGCACATCCTGGCCAAGCGGCGCGCTGCGCATGGTGCCGAAGCGCAGCGCGTCGGCACCGTACTTGGCGATGAGTTTCAGCGGGTCGGGCGAGTTGCCCAGGCTCTTGCTCATCTTGCGGCCCAGCTTGTCACGGATGATGCCGGTGAAATAGACGTTGCGGAAGGGTAGGTCCCCCATGAACTCGTAACCGGCCATGATCATCCGCGCCACCCAGAAAAAGATGATGTCCGGCCCCGTGACCAGGTCGGTGGTGGGGTAGAACTTCTTCAACGTGTCGGTCTGCTCCGGCCAGCCCATCGTGGCGAAGGGCCAGAGCCAGGAGCTGAACCAGGTGTCGAGGACGTCAGGATCTTGCTCCCAGTTCTCGGTATCAACTGGTGCCTCTAACGCGCAGTGAATGTTCTCCGCGCCTTCGATACTCGACCCTCGGCCTTCGGATTTCCTGTACCATACCGGCACGCGGTGTCCCCACCAAAGCTGCCGGCTGATGCACCAGTCACGGAGGTTCTGCATCCAGTAAGAGTAGGTTTTTACCCAGCGGTCGGGATGAAAGCGCATCCGTGGGTGGCTCCCGCTCTCCTCAGCGGGCCGCCGCGCCTCGGCACTACCCGTCGGCGCGGTGGGGACACCACGCCCTGCCTCGTCAGCGGATTCCACGCAAGCGGTCGCCGGCTCCACGCTGGGATACTTCAGGAACCACTGCTCGCTCAGGTAAGGCTCGATGGGGACCTCGCTGCGCTGGCTGTAGCCAACATTGTGGACGTAATCCTCGACCTTCAGCAGCAGGCCCTGCTCGGTCAGTTTCTCGACAACGATCTGGCGCGCTTTCGTGCGGTCCATGTCGTCGAAGTCTTTGCCAGCCGTCTTGGTCATCTTGCCATCCGGGCCGATAACGATCGTAAATGGCAGTTTGTGCCGCAGGCCGATCTCGTAGTCCGCTTTGTCATGGGCGGGCGTCACCTTAACGCAGCCGGTACCGAATTTGGGGTCTACCAACTCATCCGCAATAACGGGGATGGGCTTGTTCTGTAAGGGAAGCAGGCACTTGCGGCCGACGATCTTCTGGTAGCGCGGGTCATTCGGGTTAACGGCCACCGCTTCGTCGCCAAGCATCGTCTCGGGGCGGGTGGTGGCGACGACGAGGAATTCGCGGGCCTCGGGCTGGCCCTGGTCGTCGAGGAGCGGGTATTTCAAGTGCCAAAGGTGGCCTTTCTCCTCGATCATCTCCACTTCTTCGTCGGAGAGAGCCGTGCGGGCGGCAGGGTCCCAATTGACCATGCGGGTGCCGCGATAGATGAGTCCTTTCTTATAAAGCTCAACGAAGACTTTCTGCACGCAGCGCGAGTAAGCCGAGTCCATGGTGAAGCGTTCGCGGGACCAATCGCACGAGCAACCCAGCTTCTTGAGTTGCTGAATGATGATGCCGCCGTGCTTCTCCTTCCACGCCCAGACATGCTCCAGGAACTTGTCGCGACCCAAGTCATCGCGGTGCTTCATCACGCCCTGCTTGCGGAGGGTTTTCTCCACCACCGCCTGTGTGGCAATGCCGGCGTGGTCGGTGCCGGGCAGCCACAGCACTTCCTTGCCGTCCATGCGGGCCTTGCGGGCGAGGATGTCCTGGATGGTGTTGTTGAGCACATGCCCCATGTGGAGCATGCCGGTGACATTTGGCGGCGGGATGACGATCGAATACGCCGGCTTGGCCGACGCCGGGTTGGCGGCGAACCAGTTGTGGTTCAGCCAGAATTCATACCACTTCTCCTCAACTGCTTGCGGTTCGTAGGCCTTGGGGATTTCAGGCATGGCAGAATCACTTGCGCATCAACGCGTATTCCAGGCTGTCCACGAGCGCTTGAAGGCTGGCCTCGATGATGTTGTCGTTGACCCCGACGGTGCCCCATTCGTTCTTGCCGTCGGTGGATTGGATGAGCACGCGCGTTCGGGCGCCGGTGCCGGTGGAGGATTCCAGGATGCGCACCTTGTAGTCGGTCAGCACCACTTGTTGCAGGCGCGGGTAGAATTTAACCAGCGCGGCGCGTAACGCCCTGTCCAGCGCGTTAACCGGGCCATCCCCTTCGGCCACCGTGTGGCCAGCCTCCGCACCGACCCGCACTTTAACGGTGGCCTCGCAGATCGAATTCGGCCCGTCGCGCCGCATGGAGACATGGTAGCCGTCCACGGCGAAGGGGAGTTTTCGCTTTTCCAATTCCCGGCTAATCAGCAGTGCCAGCGAGGCTTCGGCGGCCTCGAATTCATAGCCCTCGTGCTCCAGATCCTTGATGCGCGCCAGGATGGGCTTGAGTTCCGGCGTCTCGTTGGTCACGCGGAAGCCCAGCTCTTGCGCCTTCATGACGATGTTACTTTTGCCGGCCAGGTCGCTTACCAGCACGCGCCGCAGGTTGCCCACCAGCGCCGGGTCAATGTGTTCGAAGCTCCGCACCACCTTTTGCACCGCGTTGACGTGCATGCCTCCTTTGTGGGCGAAAGCAGTCTGGCCCACCCACGGCTGGCGCGGGTTGTGGCGGAAATTGGCGATCTCATCCACAAATTGGGAAACCTCGCGCAACTGCGCCAGGGAGGCTTCCGGCACACAGAGCTTCTTCATCTTGAAGGCGATATTGGGGATGACGCTGGTAAGATTGCAGTTGCCGGTGCGCTCGCCATAGCCGTTTATCGTGCCTTGCACATGAGTCGCGCCCGCCTCGATTGCCGCCAGCGCGTTGGCCACCCCGAGACCAATATCGTCGTGGGTGTGGATGCCCAGGCGCGTTGTCAATTTGCCCCGCGCCGCGGCCGCGATGGCTGCCGCCTCGCGTGACAAAGACCCGCCATTGGTGTCGCACAGAACGACAATGTCCGCTCCCGCCTTTTCGGCCGACTGCCAGGTTGCCAGGGCGTATTCGGGATCGTCCTTGTAGCCGTCCAAGGCGTGTTCAGCGTCGTAAACGACAAATTTGCCATGGTCCTTCAGGAAGCGCACCGTGTCGGCGATCATCGCCAGGTTTTCTTCGGGCGTGGTGCGCAGGACTTCCTTAACGTGGAGCAGCCAGGTCTTGCCGAAGATCGTGACTACAGGTGTCTCCGCTTCCAGGAGCAACCGCACCTGGTCATCGCTCTCAACGGCAACGCCCTTGCGGCGGGTGGAGCCGAAAGCGGCCAGGCGGGTGTGCTTGAACTTCCGGCGCCGGGCCTCGGCAAAAAACTCGATGTCCTTGGGGTTGGACCCCGGCCAGCCACCCTCGATGTAATGAACACCGAACGCATCGAGCTTCTCGGCGATGCGCAGCTTGTCCATCACCGAAAAGTTGATGCCTTCACCCTGACTGCCATCGCGCAGGGTTGTATCGTATATTTCGACTTCGGGTTTCATAACCATGCCCGCAACTGCGGGAAGGAATATCTACGCCAAAGCCGCTCGGATGCAAAGCTCAAAGACATCCTTGCACCCCTGCAATCCATTAAGCCGCTGAGAAGATGTCAAGGCTGTATCCACGGTGTGGAGCCGGTGAGGATAGGGTTAGTATACGGAGAGGGTCCAGCGTGCCGATCGCGAAGGATGAGCCGCGGCCTTAAGGCTCCGGCCATTTCAGTTGCTGGTGGAGGAAGTCAAAGGTGCCCACGCCGTTGATGGTGTGGCCGCCGTCGAAGAACTCGATCGCAGTGTGGTTGCCGACGTCCAAGCGGTCATAAAGCCGGCGCACCTTGGCATACTCGTCCGCGACCCACTTGTCCAGGCCGACCGGGTCGTTGTGCCCGCGCTCAACCATAAACGGCCGGGGAACGATCAAGGCGGCCATCTCCGCATGGCCGAAGGTTCCACCGAGGTTGAAGTCGGGCATTTCGTATTCGCCGTGGAACATGTAACTGGTCGAGACCTCCAGCGATACATTCTTGCGGGTCCAATCGTTAAAGCTGCCCGAGGAGATAGAAAGGGCGTAGCCGTCCAGTACCGACGGCACGCGCATGGACGAGTTGCCGCCGTACGAGAGGCCGTAGAAGGCAATGCGCTTGGCGTCCACGAACGGCAGCATGCCCAGCCAGTCAAGGATACGATTGTGCTGGGCGATGATAACAGAGAAGAGGGATGCTTTGAGCGGGTTGGCTTTGCGCTGCAGCTGGCGGAACGTGTCTCCGCCCCGGTAGGGATTGTGGGGCGCAAAGACGATGAAGCCACGGTCGGCCAGCCGCGCCGCGAAGCCTTTGTAGCAGCCGAACGCGGGGTTCTTTGAATCTTCGGTGATCACGTCTGCGGGCAGTCCCTCCAAGCCGTGTTGGCATACGACCACGGGTCGGCGTTCGCCCGGCCAGAGGTTCCCGGGCAGGAGCAGGATGCCCCAGGCAAAAACGTCCGGATAGACGTCGAGGACTACATCGTAGGCCGCCCACCCCCTGGGTGTGATACCGCCAGAATCGGCAGTGGCCGGTTCAAAACGGCGGGTACGCGGGTTGGCCGGGAGAGCAGGGGGTGGCAAGCGGCCAGTGATGTCATCCCAAAGGATCTGCTTTAATGGCGCGCACGCGGCCTCCCAGTCGCGCGCTGTGGCCGCCTCCAGGCGGTTCCAAAAGAACGCCGCACGCACGCGCTCCGACTCGCGCAGCAGTTTCTGAGTGTGTTCCTGCAGTTGCTTAACTTGCCGCTGCTGCCGCGTCGCGAGGTCCACGGGCGCGCGCAGATGCGTTGGTGATTTACTGGCGCGCGTGAGTCGTTTCGCTGAATCACCCAATGCGTTGAGGAGGGCGAGGAGGGCGCGGTCAGAGCCCGGCCCGGTGGTCATGCCTTCGGTGCCGGTGATAAGGCTAAAGCGGTCGAGAACCTTCGGATCGCCGCCTTTGAGCAGTGTTCGCGCCCGCTCAAACTCGGCCTCCACTGTCGCATAATCCGGCGTCGTGATCTTCCCGGGCGCGGCCCCCGTCCGGCCCGCGCGTGGCTTGGGAGGGCCTTTGACTTTGGGCGCCTCGCTGTGTTCGACCACCAGGGCGCGCGGCGCGATGAGGCTGGCGACTTCCGCATCGCCGAACTCTCGGAGCAGCCCAAACAGGTTCCGGTAAATCGGCTCCTCCCAAAGCCTTTGGCGGGAGTCGAAGAAGCCGCTTACCAGGGCGGCCTCAATTCGCGGATCCAGCGCAGCGGCATAGAAGGCAATCAGGCCGCCCTCCCCATAACCGGCGACGCCAATCTTCCGGGCATTGCCTTCACCTTGCTGGCCTTTGCCTGCAAAATACTCCACAGCGGCCAGAACCTTCTGCACTTCATAGCCAACAATATGCCGGCCCAGCGGGTAGGCCTGGCGATAAATCCACTCGCGGTGGGGCAGGTTGGTCTGGCGATTGATTTCGGGGTTGCCAGACCAAGTGTCCTGCCGATCTACCAGCACCGGCACCAGGACCTGGCACCCATGCTCTGCCAGCCGGCGCGCGAACTGATGTTCAGGCGCGAGCCCGGGGGCAAGCCCGACCAGCATTTCCGGCGTCTGATCGGCGTCCGGAATCGCCACGACGCTGATGCGCGGTTGGTTGGTGGGATAGAGGAAGAGGCCTTCGCCAAACACCCCTTCAAAGACAGGCCAGCGCACCGCCTCGACAGTGAAGGAGTATGACTCACCAACCATGGACGGATTTCGGGTGTTTCGGAGGGTGTCGAGCGCCTTCACCGGCAGGCGCGCGTCAACGGCGCCGATCATCTTGCGCAATCGCTCGCGGTTGGGCTGGACGGAGGTGTCGTAGGCCTGACTGGAGGAGAAGTCGCGCTGCCAAAACTGCTGCCGTCCGGCAGGTGACTGTTCGGTCTCGCGCAGGAAGTACCGGTCAATGCCGGCGACCATTTGGGCGGAGAGGTCGCCCTGCAGCATGAGCGGCCGGGTTCCCGGCAGAGTGTCCTGTGCCGGGCAGAGCAAATGTGTTCCGAGTGCGAAAAGGCACCATACTCGGGCTGACATCGGGGCAATCACGGGGCTGCCGAACTAGGCCCACCGGTTGGCCGGCTTGGTCAACCCGTGATCGGCCAAGACGAGCGTGCAATGCGTGGCGGAAATTGTGGGGTGCTCAATTTGGAATGCACTCTCGGGGCCGCGCCCAAAGCGATTGACGCCCAGGTTGAGCTCTATCACCCGGTCACAAAAATCGGCAACGTCTATTAACAGGCTAGCCATTCGGCTCCTTCCAGCGCGCGAATAGATACCGCCCGCAACGAGCGATGTCTATCGCAATGTGCCGCTCCCGAATCTAATTGCCTATGAGGCCGGGAGTTTGGAAAACTGGCCGTCATGAAACTTGGATCGGCCGGTCGGAGAACTCTGTTCGTGCTGGCAATCACGGTCTGGTTCCAGGGGCTCTGCCTGTCCCAGCCGTTCGAACCGGGCAAAGCCCAGGCTGTCGCCGGTTGGGCCGAGGTCGAAATCACGCCGCCGCTGGGCATCGCCCTGGGCGGACGAGGAGGAGCAGAGACCACAGCCAACAAGGTGCTCGATCCGCTGTTCGCACAGGTGCTGTGCTTGCGGGACGGCAACGGAGACGGATTTGTGCTGGCCTCGCTGGACCTGATCGGGCTGCCGCATGACTTGAGCGATCGCATCCGCACGCGCATGGTGCAGGAGCTGGGAGTGGACTGGAACCTTGTGGTCCTGAATGCATCGCACACGCATAGCGGGCCCCATATGCTGCGCAGCCTGATGGCCGGGGTCGGACCGGCGCCAAAGGTGGAGACGGATTACTTCAAGGCGCTCGAAGAGAAGTTGATCGCTGCGGCGCACGCGGCAGGCCAAACCATGCAACCGGTGCGGGTGGAGGTGTACCATGGGCACACTGACATTGGCATCAACCGCCGCGGCCAGAACCGGCAGGGTCAACGCGGGATGCACCCTAATTCCAAAGGCCCGTTTGACGACCGGGTCTGGGTGATGAAGCTCACGCCCGAACGTGGCGGGGCGCCGGCGGTGGTGTTTTCCTGCGCATGCCATGCGGTGATCGCGTACGGCTTTGACTATGCGGCCATATCGGCTGACTTTCCGGGCGCGGCCCGCAGGTTTCTGCGCGAGGCGCTGGGGCCTAAGGCGCACGCGCAATTCGTGCAGGGCTTTGCCGGTGACATCCGTCCGCGCATCCTGGCGGACCTGGACCAGCGCCGGTTTCGCAAAGCGAAGCCAGACGACCTGGAGCGGGCCGGGCGGGCGTTGTCCGGTGCGGTGCTGACGGTTCTCAAGTCGCCCGGCGAAGGTCTTTCCCTGGACCTTGCGGGGGCCGGCGACCGGCCGTTCCTGCGGCGGGACAAGCCGCCACCACGCGAGCGTTACGAGAAAATGCGGGCCGATGCGCTTGTCGCAACCAACGCGTACCGCCTGGCGGTAGCCGATTACTGGCTCAAACGCTACGACTCGGACGAAGGCTTTGCGCGCGGTGACGCGTGGCCATTGGGCCTGATTCGGCTGGGCGACAATCAGTGGATCGTGCATTCCGGTGGGGAGCCGTGCATCGAGTGGCGGGCGAAGATGTCTCAGTGGCTCGCGCCGCGGAACCTCGTGACCTGGGGGTACACCCAGGAAGCGAGAACATATTTGCCCACGGAGTCAATGTTGCCGGAAGGCGGCTACGAGGTCCTCGATTCCAACCTGGGGCGGGAGAGCACGCCGGCGCCATTCGCCATCGGCATTGAGCGCGCTGTGCGGGAAAGCCTCTTGCGGCAATTGGCCTTCATCGAGGCCAAGGCGCATTAGCCAGGTGCGCCGCTGGGGCGGTTGCGCTTATCTGCGGGCCGGGAACGATATATCAGGCTTAGTCTGATCAATCGTCTCCTGAGAAGCGTCCTCTCCTGATCCAAACAGTGCATAGCCGAGCGCTGCAATGAAAATGAGCACCACCAGCACAAGTTCCCATTGCACGGGAGGGTGCTTGTGTGTTCTCCGGTGAGACCGGACTTGGGGCGCACGCAGAGGTTGTGGCACAGGGCCGGCGGAGGCGCGGGGCTGGCTCGTTCCGTGGTGGGGAGCCGTATCCGGGCCGAAAGGCAGTTGAAAGGTCGGCGTGTGGCCATGACGCAGGTCATCCACCAGAGTTGCGGCTCTGCCTGGCTCGATCCCGCGCGAAGCCAGGGCGGCCACAATCTCCGCATCGGATTGACTCGCCTTCATTAGGCCTCTGGCGAACTCTACATCCGCCGGCAAAATATCGTGAATCATACTTGGCGGCTCCACACTACCTGAGCCGGATTTTTTATAGGCCGGCACCCCGGTTGGCGACAAGTCAGGCAAAACGCGATTTGTTCTGTAAGGCATTCCCTTACAAGCGGGCTGAATTCGTGGCCGGTGAATTGGTGCGCAGACAGGGAAGTGGTGTGCTAGAATACTCGGTGTGATGGATAGCGGGAAATGCACAGTAGCCCATGAGCGCCTTAGCTGAGAAACAATGCCAGCCCTGCCAGGGGGGAGTCCCGCCGTTAAAGGGTGACCCGCTGGCTCGGCTCTCCCGGGAACTGGGTGGCGGCTGGCAGGTAGTGGGGGAACATCACCTCGAAAAGGAATACCAGTTCAAGAACTTCGTTGAGGCCCTTGCTTTCACCAACAAGGTTGGCGAGCTGGCGGAAGCCCAGGGACACCATCCCGACATCTACCTTGCCTGGGGCAAGGTGAAGATCACGATTTGGACGCACAAGATCAACGGCCTGACCGAAAGTGACTTTGTGCTGGCGGCCAAAGCCGACAAGCTAATGGGCTGATGGCGGCGGGTTTCTCGCGAAGCAATATTCCTCCACGACTTTCCCGTTCACCAGGTGCTCCTGGATGATCCGCTCCAGCACCGCAGGCGTGCACGAGTGGTACCAGACTCCCTCGGGATAAACGACGGCGATGGGCCCGCGTGTGCAGACGCGCAGGCAGTTGACTTTGCTCCTGTACACCAGCGGCTCCGCTCCCGCGAGGTGCAGTTCCTTCAGTCGTTGCTTCAAGTATTCCCAGGATTCCAGTCCGTCGTCCCTGGATGCGCACTTTGGCTCGGTCTGGTCGGCACACAGGAAGATGTGGCGCCGGCACTTTTCCAGGCCGAGGGAATTCACGATGGTTTGCAGTTCACTGGACATGTTTAAAGCGCCTGAGCGACAACGTAAGGCTCCGCACAGGAACGGGCAAGCCGCCGTTCGTAAACGACTCTTAGCTGTATCCATCGGGGTTAGTCAGGATTCAGAACGTGGGTGTCATGCGAACTTTGGCCTTTGAACTTGGTCCGAGCTTGCCTATAACCAGCGGATGTCCGGGCCGTTCACACAACCGATTGATGCCAGCACGCGCTATTGCGCGGTGTACGGCCTGCCCGTTAAGCATTCCGCGTCACCGGCAATGCACAATGCCGGCCTGGCGGCGCTCGGGCTCAACTGGCGTTACCTCGCGTTTGAAGTGCATTCGGATGATTTGCACGCCGCCATCCAGGGCGCGCAGAGGATGAACTTCATCGGGCTCAATCTCACGGTGCCGCACAAACTGCTGGCGGTGGACATGGTGGATTTGCTGGATGACTCGGCCCGGCGCTGGGGCGCGGTGAACACCATTCGTTTCGAGGGTCGTGATGAACGCGGCGCATGGCGGCCGCTGGGTGAGTTCGGGGGCCTCCCCCGGATAACCCGGTCGCATGGATTCAACACCGATGCCGATGCAATTGCCCGCGCGCTGCGTGAAGACCTGGGGTTGGAGCTGCCTGGGGCCAAGGTCCTGTTGTTGGGCGCCGGCGGGGCAGGGCGGACCGCGGCACTGAAGCTCGCCGCCGAACGAGTCGCGGAGCTCTATTTGGTCAACCGCACCGCGAGTAAGGCAGAGGCAGTCGCCGGGGAGATCGGCGGAAGGCATTCAGGGGTAATGGTGACGCTGGGCTACCCGCGCGGGCCGGTGGATCTGGTGTTGAACGCCACGTCACTCGGGCTGAGGCCGGCCGATCCGGTGCCGTTCGATGAAGGGCAGTTCTCCCTCCAGCAGGCGGGTGCGGTCTATGACATGGTTTACCGGCCGGCTGAGAGCGCCTTGCTCCGGGCGGCCAAAGCGGCGGGCTGCCGTGTCGCCAACGGCCTGGGCATGTTGTTGTATCAAGGCGCCGCGGCGTTGGAGCTTTGGACTGGCCGGGCGGCACCCCTGGAGATTATGCGCGGGGCACTGAAGAAGAACGTTTACGGCTGAGCGATCTCGCATGCTTTACGCACCGTTTGATCCGCAGAATTGGGCCGCTGTGCCCTTCCATTTCTGGTCGGGGGTGTTCTTCGTGTTCGGCTCAATGGTCGGCAGTTTCCTCAATGTGTGCATCTATCGGCTGCCCCTGGAGCAGAGCATTATTACGCCGCCGTCCCATTGTCCGCACTGCAAGTACTCCATCCCATGGTATCTCAACATCCCGCTGGTGACCTGGCTGTATCTGCGCGGGAAATGCCGGAACTGCGGCGCGCCAATATCCATTCGCTATTTTCTGGTGGAACTGCTGACGGCGCTGGTCTTTCTAAACTGCTGGCTGGCGTTCGGGGGCCAGTCCGCGTGGCTGGCATTGGTGTATGCGCTTTTTCTGGCCGGCCTTATCGCCGCCACGTTCATTGACTTCGAGCACTTCATCATCCCTGACGAGATCACCATCGGCGGTATGGTGGCCGGTTTTGCGTGTTCATTTTTTCTTCCGTCCCTGCACGGGCAGCCGTCACCGTCCGGCGGCCTGCGGCAAAGCCTGCTGGGCATCGCGGTCGGGGCGGGGATCATTTATCTGATCCTGCGCGCGGGAAAGCTCCTGTTCGGCCGCCAGAAAGTGGAGCTGCCGGCCAACACTAAGATCATATTCAGCGAAACCGCGGTCCACCTGCCGGACAGGGATATTCCTTACGACGAGCTCTTCTATCGCCGGTCGGACGTAATCGCTTTCCACGCGCGTACGCTGGAGCTTGTGGACCGCGGCTATCGGGATGTGCAAGTCCGGCTGACTCCCGACAAATTGCGTGTTGGGGAGGAGGATTTGAACCCGGAAGATGTGCCGCACCTGGAGGCGGTTTGCACGGAGATCGTCCTGCCCCGCGAGGCCATGGGGCTGGGCGACGTGAAATTTATGGCTGCCATTGGCGCGTTCCTCGGCTGGAAGGCGGTGCTCTTCTCCCTGATGCTCAGCTCGATGATCGGTTCCGTGGTCGGCGTGACCCTGATTCTGCTGCGCCGGCGTGAATGGTCCTCGCGCTTGCCTTACGGCCCCTACATTGCGCTGGCCGCCGCGCTTTGGATTTTCGGCGGCAAACGCCTGGTCCAGTGGTGGTTCGGGATGTGACGCCTACTTGCACTGGGCCGTGTGCCGCAGCGCGTGGTCCACAAGCACCAGAGCCGTCATCGCCTCGATGATCGGCACCGCGCGCGGCAGCACGCAAGGGTCGTGCCGGCCCCGGGCTTTGAGGGTGGTGTTATGGTGCTGGAGGTCCACCGTCTCTTGCTCGCGCATCACGGTGGCGACGGGTTTGAACGCGACGCGGAAGTAGATGGTCTGGCCGTTCGAGATGCCGCCCTGAATGCCGCCGGAGCGGTTGGAAGTGGTATAGACCTTGCCCCCCTTCGCGCGAAACGGATCGTTGTGCTGCGTGCCCGTGAGCAGAACGCCGTCGAAGCCGGAGCCGAAGTCGAATCCCTTGGACGCCGGCAGGCTCAGCATGGCCTTGGCCAGATCCGCCTCCAGCCGATCAAATACCGGCTCGCCCCAGCCGGGCGGAACCCCGCGCGCCACGCCCTCGACGACGCCTCCAACGCTGTCGCCGGCATGGCGCATCTTCTCAATCAGCTGGAGCATGCGTCCCGCTGCCACCTTGTCCGGGCAGCGAACCAAGTTCGATTCAATGTCTTTCACCCTGACCTTTTCCGGGTCCACCTCGGCGATGACGCGCTGAACTTGCTTCACGTAGGCCAGGACTTTCACGCCGTAGCGCTGGAGCAAGATCTTCCTGGCAATGGCTCCGGCCGCCACGCGCCCGACGGTCTCGCGCGCGCTGGTGCGCCCGCCGCCGGGCCAGGCCCGGATGCCGTATTTCGCCTGGTAAGTGTAATCGGCGTGCGACGGGCGGTATTTGGTGGCCATCTCTGTGTAGGCTTCGGGCCGGGAATCCTGGTTCTTGACCCAGAGGCAAATCGGTGTGCCCAGCGTCTTGCCTTCAAAGATGCCCGAGAGGATCTGGATGGTGTCGGATTCCTTGCGCTGCGAGACAATGGGCGATTGGCCGGGCCGGCGGCGGTCGAGATCAGGCTGGATGTCGTCCACCGTCAACGGCAGCCGGGGCGGGCAGCCATCTACCACCACGCCGACCCCGCCGCCGTGCGACTCCCCCCAGGTTGTGATGCGGAACAGATGCCCGAACGTGTTTGCCATAGGTCTAACTTGCGGGAAGAACGCGCCCGGGTCAAACCTGTACCGGTTGTGCTGGCTGAATCGGAAGCGTGAGGCGGCTGCGCCTAGACCTGGCCAGCGGTCACCATGGCGGCGAAGCGCTCGAAGCTGCGATCGTAAGTGCGCTCGACCTCCGCGGGGAAGCAGCAAGCGGGGAGTTGCCGCATGCCCAGGTGGTATTGCAGGCATTCGCAGCAGACACCGTGCTTCTCGCAACCCGGATACGTGCAGTTGCAGAACCGCGCATTACTCGATTTTCGGCATTCCATGGCTCGGGTGTAATTCCCCGGCGCCGCGGCGTCAACTCTGATCCCGTGCCGTCAGGCCGGCCCGCAAGGGCGCGGGCGTTTGTTTGGCGGGACGATCTTGACGGCCAGGTGGCTTGTCCAGATCGCGCAGGAGGTTCACCGCCAGATCGTCCACGTCTTCGCCGCTATTGGAGAGCAGCACCACTCCCAGGCGGCGGTCTGCCGTGAAGCCGATGAAGCTGCGGAAACCGCCGGTGCCGCCGTTGTGCCAGATGATGGTTCGCCCCAGCCGCTGGCTTTGGAGGTGAATCCAGTTCATCCCGAAGGCGGTGCGCGCATCCTCCTCGAACAGGACGCGGTGAGATTCCTGAATGGCATGTTCCAGTGGCTGGCCTTCCGGGTGCATGTTGGCCTGGAGGTACTTCAGCATGTCCGTGGCGGTGGAGCGCAGCGCGCCGGCACCGCCCAGGTCATTTCCCGCAAACCAGGGCGCCGAACGGAGGGCCAGGATGATCGGTCCGAGGCGCAACACGGCCCGGTAGCCCTGGGCGGAGCGCTGCGCCTGGACGCTGTTGAGGGTCACCGTCGTGTCACCCAGGCCGAGCGGCAGGCAGACTTCGCGTTTGACCAGCGTCTCGTACCTGGAGCTTGCGTTTGTGGCAAGCAAGTAGCCCAGCAGGGCCATTCCGAAGTTGGAGTAACAGGCCTTGGTGCCCGGCGCCGATTGCAGCCTGACGGAGCGCACGTCGGCCAACAGATCCGCCGCGCGGTAGCCGGCGTAGGGGTCGCTGCCAAAGACGAGCATCCCAAGGCTGCTCACCGGCGACCAGTCGTCGGGCATGCGGGGGAATCCCGACGAGTGCGAAGTGAGGTGTCGCAGCGTGACCTCGCGCGCCTCTTCGGGGAGGTCCGCTCCCGGAGGCAACAGCTCCCGGATCGGCTGGTCCAGCCGCACGTTCCCATGTTCAATCTGCCTGGCCAGGGTGAGGCCAGTGAAGGTCTTGGTGATGGAGCCGAGTTCGAACAAGGTATCGGCACTGGTTCTCGCGTCAGCGGACAAGGACGGGCGGCCAAATGTCATTATCGTCGCGCCGCTGGGTGTGACAACCGCAGCGGCCAAGCCGATGCTCTTGCCCCTGCTTATAAACGAAGCACAATGTTTCCGGATCAGCGGCTCCAGCTCTGGCGCGTGCCCGTCGCTCCATTCTGCCACAGGCCCTCTCTGGTAGCCGAGGGAAGGTTTCGTGCTCCATGCGCCGAGCAATCCCGCTGCCAGCACTCCCAAGCCGAGCGCGAGGAGGCATCTCAGGAAGAGAGTCCAAACGCGGTTTGATCCGGCAGTGGGCGGGACTGCGTCAGACAATACCGGAGGCTTTGCGGTCTGAGCTTCCGCGCCGGACCGGGCCGCGCGGGCTCTACGCAGGCCGATGGCTGCCAGCACCGCGCCTGCGAGGCCGACGAAGGCCCCCAGCAGACCAATCACCAGCGGGATGAACGAAAGCACACTTGTCATGGTACAGTCTCATGCGACGATCCGGGCCGGATCGCGCTCCGGCGCCAGCCGGCTCATTGCCGGGCGCGATAGAAGCGCGGGCTGGAGTTTGAGGCCGATTCGTCCAACACGTCAAGCGTGCCATTGGTGTTCATCAGGCTCATCAGTTCGACCCAATCGAACAGGTTGCTCGAACCTTCAATCGCGCAGGGGAGGCTTGCCTCGCCGGTCAGGATCAGCCGGGCGCTGCCGTCGGGCAGGAGGGTGATGGATTGAAAGTGCGAAGGCAGAGGCAGCGTCACCGTGAGCATGGCGTCGGCGCTGGTGACCGCTCCCGCGACATTGGTGACGACGACCGAGTAAGCGCCGGAATCGTTGGTCTGAGCGTTGGCGATGGTGTAGATGCTCTCGTCGGCGCCGGGGATGGCGGCGCCCCCGAAGCGCCACTGGTAGGCCAGCGGCTCGGTGCCTCCCGCAGCCACAAAGAAGGTCGCGTCCTGCCCCCGCTTCAAGTTCTGGCTCTGCGGCGGGACGCCGATGGAGGGCGGGATGTTCACCACGAGAACCGCGATCTGGCTGGTGACGGCGCCGGCAACGTTGGTGATGACGACGGAATAATCCCCTTCGTGGATTGGCTGGACGCTGGTCCGGGTGTAGCTGCTGGCGGTCACGCCGGGGAGATTGGCGCCTTCGAATCGCCATTGGTAACTGAGCGGCGCGGCGCCGGTCGCGCCGACCGTGAAGGTCGCGCTGCCACCCAGGCTGACGGTCTGGCTTTGCGGTTGGTTGGTGATCGCCGGTGCCGGAACCAGAACGTACTTGGTGGCGTCGCTATACATGCGGCCATTGCCGCCGGTGTTGAGCGTGCCGCTCGAATACGTGAAGGTGAGCGTGGGCACCGTGACGCCCGCGTTTAACTTCATCCGGCCGAGGTATTCCCATGTCTCTCCCCCCGGCTGCTGAAAGACGGTGGTGGTGGCCGGCAACCCGGTGCAGCCGGATTGGCCGACGGCGACAATGATGTCGTCGGAGATGCTCGAGGCGTTATCCTGGGTGACGTAGACATCGTAAGTGCCGCCGGCTACCGGGAGCGTCGGATAGACCTTGAAGGAAGGGGTGCCGGATACCGCGAAGCGCGAGCCCGTGCCCGTCAAACCGGGCGCGGCGCTCTTGACGCTGGAGTCGCCGAAGTTGCTGTTATCCCAGTAGGGCGGGTTCGAGTTCAAGCTGCCATCGCTCAGGCGAGCTTCGATGATAACATCGGAACTGCTCATGGCGGTGAGATCAGTGGAATTGGTTTGCAGCCCGGTTATGTTGCGGGAACGAACGCGGTAATGATACGTGGTGTTCGGGATGAGGTCAGTCAGAGTGACCGCGTGGTTGACCGTCAACGTTGCATTGCTGAGCGTAGAGCCGTAGGAAGCCGTCAGCCCATAGTCAACCGCACTGTTCGCATTCTCGTCTGTCATCCAATTGATCATGAGGGAGGATTCGGAGAGAATCGTCGCGCTCACGCTGGTGATGATGGGCGGCGTGGATTCGGGGGGCAGTGCCAGGTTCACCGCGAGGTTCGTTCCGGCGGTGACAGTGACGTTGGTGGTCGTTACCCCCAGGTCAGGCCCGGTTGCCGTGATGGTGTAGGTGCCGGGCGTGGTTTCGAAGAAGGCGAACTTGCCGTGGGGTTCGGTCTTCTGAGCGCGGACAGGGGTGGTGTTGATGGAGAGGCTGGCATTGTAAACCGCAGTGCCGCCGACCTGCCGCGTTACGGTGCCGCGCACGATGCCTTTTGTCGGCGCGGTCTTCCACGGGATTGTCGGCACATCCACCCAGGTTGGCTGATGATGGTCGCGGATATAGGCGAGGGTGCCGGGGATGTCCACGGCGCCGCTGTTGGGCGTGCGGTAGCTGTACAGGACAGAGCCGAGGAGGGGTTTGTTGCGGATGTAATCGAGCTGCCAGACTGTGTTGGCGGGGGTGTTCAGGTAGGCGCCCTGGCCATTATAGACGCGGCGCACGCCCTGGTGCGTGTAGGCATCGTCCACGCGCGGCACGAAGTAGACCGAGTTGTTATCCGTGTAGCCCATCGGCATGCAGATATCCAGGATGCCCTCGGCGTTCCAACCGGCCCAATCCTGATAACGGGCGGCGTAGGCATCGGAGCGGCTGCCGAACACGGCGCACGAAATAATGAGATTTGGGCGAATCGCGAGCAGATCGGAATTGACCCAGCGGAGAAAATCCGTGACCTGCCGCCGCCGCCAGTCCGAGAACTGGGGGCTCGTCGGGGAAGGTTGGCCCGTGAGACCGAATTCGGCGTTGTAGCGCGCAATCGCCGTGGGATTGTAGCCGGAGTCAGCGGTGGGGTAGCGGACGTAATCCCAATGGAACCCGTCCACGTCGTAACGGCGGACGATGTTGGTGGCCATGACGTAATTCCACATTGTGGCATCGGGATGCCCGGGGTCGAGGTAGTAGCCTTCTCCGTTCCAGTTCGTGCCGGTCGAGTTTCTCATCAAATACTCCGGATGCAGGTTGACGACATGGCCGGCTTGAGGCGGCGGCGTCAGGCTGCTCCAGATCACGTGGGTCGTGACCCAGCAATGCACCTGAATGCGCGGCGAACCGGAGTGCGCCTTGTTGATGATGTCCTGCAGGGCGTCGAAGTTTGAGGCGATGGCGGTGGTTTTGGGGTCGTTGCCGGCAATGCCCGGGGTGTAGAACGCGTCACCCCGCCGCCGCATCTGCACCACGATGGCGTTGAAGTTGTAGGCCCGGCAATCGGATATGAGTTTCGTGACCTGGCTGGCGTTCAGGAAGCCCTGACCCCAAGCGTCTACCCACACCCCGCGAAACTCGCTGCTCTGTGCCCGCGCGGAAACCGCGACGAAGAGTGCAAGAACGCACCAGACAGCGAAACAGCGACGCGGCTTCATGATGCCAGCCTATCCTTGTTTGGCGCAGAAAGCAATCCAGGGCAGGGCCATTTCGCCGAGGCGGCTGCTTCCCGACAAAGGCGGGGTTCCTGGCGGAACCCTTCTGCCTTGATTGGCGGTTTTTGCCGATTGCCGCTGCAAGCCGAAGTGGACCGGAAGGGCCGGTTGGCCAGGAGATTGGCGTAAGTTCATTAATTACAGTGGTTTGCTGCTATTGGGGCAGGGAAAAAGGCCATTTTTGGGCCGAAATTTGTGTAACTGCTTTTATGACAGTGGGTTACATGAGAATCGTCCAGAGATGTCAAGGCTGTATCCACGGTGTGGATGTGGTGAGGATACGGTGTGGATACGGTGAGACTCCCGTCGTGAATGTGTCCCGGTTCCAGGCAACATCAGACTAAGCCACCCGGTTTTCAGTGCGAGGATCGGGCTATGGCAGGCAAATTACTTTCTTCCGCGTCTGGCTTCGCTGAATCCTTACCGTGCAGTGATGCCTGGGATAGGCTGTGCGGGTGGCATCCGGGCGCAGCAGTTTGGACTCGTCAGCCTGGAGCCGAACCGCTAGCTCTTACGGGTTGGGTTTGGTCTGTGCCAAGCATATGAGAATGAAACGACGCGAATTCCTCAAAACGGGCGCCGGCGCGGCCGCCGCGTGGTTGACGCTGCCGGTGCTGGCAGGCGCGAAGAACCGCAAGGATTCTGCCGAAGGCGGCTACCGGACAAGCTGGTATCCTTTCACGGGACATCCCGATGCCGACACTTGCTGGTCGGTGTCGGTCGGCCCCGATGGGCGCATCTACGCCGCTGCCTGCGCCGAGAGCGTTCCCGGGGGCGTGGTGAAGGTCGTCCGCTACAACGAGCAGAACGATGCGCTGGATTACCTTTTTGCCCTTGATGAAATGGTGGATGACCCGGGCGACTCCGGCCGCGCCACCCAATGCAAGATTCACTACAGTTTTGCGCCCTCCATGACGGATGGGGTCCTCTACATGGCGACGCATCTTTCGGGACCGCCGATTGATCAGCCGGCCTACTCACCCTGGCTGTCGTGGCATGATCCGAAGCGCTGCTTTCGGGGGAGCGCGCTGCTGGCCTTTGACACGAAGAAGGACCAGGTGCTGTGGTGGGATACCTTGATTCCCAAGGAAGGCTGCCGTTGTCTATTGCACGATGAAGAGCGGCACCTGCTCTACGCGCTGAGCTATCCCCGGGACCATTTCATCATCTACGACACGAAAAGCCGCACCCGGCGCGACGTGGGGCGCATTGGCTCCATCAACGCCCAGACGCTGTTCCTCGACCGCCGGCATCGGGTGTGGACGACGGACGATTACGGGCATCTGGTCCGCTACGACCCGCAGCGGGATCGCCTGGAGCGCTCGCCTTTCGTGCTGCCGCACAATCCTCTATTCCAGACGGGCTGGCACAGCGTCTTCTACGATGTCGCCGCCGCGCCGGACGGAGAGTGCGTCTATGCGGTGACGTGGATCGCCCAGCCGCGTCTCATGCGCATGTGGCCGGGCAAGGGCGATTGGCCGAAAGTCGAAGACCTCGGCCCGGCCACGCAAGACCGTGATCCGACGCTGCCCAAAGATACCTTTGTAGACCACTGCGGTGGATTGGTTTTCGCCGGGGATGGGCAGTTGTACTACGTTGCTTCGCGCTGGCGCGACCCGCTCTACAATCCCATGCCCGCCGATGGGCCGGAGCGTGAGGGTGTGGTGTGGCGCCTGAACCCGGCCAGCTTGCAGCGGGAGGAGGTTGCGGTGCTGCGCCATCCGACTCAGCCTGCGCAGTATGTCTCCCGCGGCGCGGTGGATCACAACGGCAACCTGTTCTTCGGTAATGTGGGCACCAAGCCCGTGGGCGTTTTCAAGGTCCATCTGCCGGCTTCGCGCCGCAGAAAGAACGCCCACCTGCCAATCCGGATGTGGGGATGAGGTGAACTATGAGTGACAAGAAGAAGGCCAAGTATGATATGAACTCGCCGGAGGCGAAGGCGCTCACGGACGAGATCGTGCACGGCACTTTCATGAAGGAAGGCATGATGGCGGCCTTTCCCACGTGCTTTCCCGGGGCGAGTATTCCCATCCCTGCGGATGAGAGCCATATCACCGCGTTGGACGCCTCCGGCGACGGAATGATCTACGGCGGCACGAGCGGCCGGGCGACCCACCTGTTCGTCGGGATGTTTCACGGCGTGACGGGCATTGTGTTTGACCTGGGGATGCCGGCTGGGGCGGACCATTGCGCCGCGGTGTGCTGCGCCAGGTCCAAGGTCGTGAGCTGTGTCAATGGCCCGGACGGCGGGCGCATTGTTGCCACGTCCTACCAGGGATTGCCGTTCGACTTGATCCAGGAATGGGGTTTCGGCCGTCCTTCAATTGATGATTGGGGCAAGATGAACGGCGAACGCATCGTGCACGCGGTTGCGGACAGTGCCAGGACGTCGGTGGTCGGCATCACCACGCACAGCCTGTTTGCGGCGGATGCGGAGAAAGGCAAGACAGCGGTGATTGGAGAAGTGCCCGGCAAGGGCCGTGTTGCCCTCGGCTCGAAGGGGGGCATCTTCGGTAAGGACACGGGGAACTTTCTGTGGCGCTATGATTCGGGGGTGCGGAAGCTCGAACGGCAAGCGGTGAAGCTGCCCGCGGGCGCTTGGGAAAGCGCGCCGCTTACCTGGGCCAGAGACGCTCGCAATGGGCTGCTCTACACCGCTGATGGCGAGGGCAACCTGTTCTCGCTGGATGAACAGCATGGCTTCAGTGCGCCGCTGGGCCGCACGCTGCTCGCGCCGGTTGGTCCGATGGCGGTGACCTTTGATGGCCGGGTCTTCGGTTTCTGCGGGCCTGAGATGGCCAAAATGTTCTGCTACAATCCGGCGACCCGCTCGGTCAGCAACCTTGGCGTGGCGGTCTCTATCCTGGAGCGCCGCCGCTACGGCTACGTCTTTGGCGACGCAGTCACGGGGCGCGACGGCCAGATCTTCTTTGGCGAGGACGACGACCTTGGCCATCTTTGGCTCTACTTTCCGAGGATACAGGCGCTTTCCTAGCGGCCGACATTCGGCGGGGTTCAGCCGTTGCGAGAGGATTCGCAAGGAGTTCCCGTCCACCGCGTTATTCTGGGATTGGCGTTAGACCCTTGGAAGGTCGGAGGCGCTGCGGCGGAGTCAACCGGTATCGGCAGTTTTGCCGATTACGCCGGCTGTTGGAGGTTTGCTAAAGTGGCCGCCAAAGTTCAAAACCACGACAACCGTAATCATTATGAAAAGAACAATCCTCGCAACGCTGATAGCCATCGGACTGGCTCAAAACGGCCAAACCGCGAACCTGGTGTGGACTCCCACGGATGCAAATTGGGATCTGAACACCCTGAATTGGAAGGACATTGACACGAGCGGAGCTGTTGTGTTTGCGCAGCGCGATAATGTCCTTTTCGACGATACCGGGCTCGGGTACGCGAATGTAGACCTGGGCCTCAACGTGTTGTCCCCGAGTGCGGTTGTCGTAGACACAGTGTGGCAGTACTCTGTTTTCTCGACCGCAGGCGGGAAGTTGGAGAATGTCAACCTGCTGACGAAGCGAGGCATGGGCACGCTGATCCTGGATAACGATGCGGTGATCACGAATACGGTTACGATTGAAGAAGGCACGCTTCAATTGGGCGACGCTAGCAGCCGCGGCACCCTTGGCACGGGTTACCCCGGTTACACCGCGGCTGTCATCAACAACGGCAGTCTGGCCTTTAACCGCACGAGCGCCCTGAGTTTTTCCAATAACATCAGCGGTTCGGGCACACTATCGGTAGCGGCCACCGCCACCGGGACGTGGAATCTTTACGGCAACAACACGATGTCCGGCTACTCGATTGTTCACAACGGCAACATGCCGCTGTACTTCAGGACAGCCGGCAGCCTTGGCACTCCATCCAGCGTTCAGACCGATGCGGCCCAGAACATCAACGTCCGGATCCAGCTAGGCGGAGGGCTGAACTTCCCCGCGAGCTGTCCAATTTCAGCTACCTTGGCCCCCAATGGGGGATCTAACACACGTTTTATCCTGATGAGCATGGCGGGCGTCAATTCAATCAGCGGCCCAATTGCATTGGCAGGTGATTCCGACGGGGTTAACAGGCCCATTTTCGGCCTATACGCGCAGAATACCGGCACCGAACTCAATGTTTACGGCTCCGTCTCCGAGAGTGCTCCGGTGGGCAATCCGTTCAAGGGCATTTGTTGGCTGCGCGGCAGCGGCGCCAACGGCAGAATGTACGGGAGCATTGATTTGCCTTGGGCCCAACTCGTGAAGACGGATGCTTCCAGGTGGACCCTTTACGCCAGCGGCAACAGGGTATTCGAGACGGCTGTGTCCGCGGGGCGCTTGGTAATGGGGGCTGTTAACGCGTTGCCAATGGCGACGCTCACAGTCGGTGCGGAATTGGATCTTGCGGGCTGGGATCAGACTTCAGGACCTCTTTGGGGTGCCGGTTCAATTATCAACAGCAGCGCCACCCAAGACGTGTTGCTGACGCTGACCAACGGCGGTGCATTCACGGGTTCAATCCTGGACAGCGGCACCGCTAAGATCGGAATCAAGCTTCTCAACCCCGGGTTGCCGACCGCACAGCAGTTGATTGGCAACTGCGATTATCACGGTCCGACGATCCTCGACATCGCGACCGCGATTGCGCTGGGCGATTCGGGCCTGCCCAACAGCACGCCGATTGAAATGGGCAACGGGAGCTCGCTTGATCTGTCCACAAAGGCTGATAACACCTTCACCCTCGGCGCCGCCCAGACCCTCAAGGCCAACGGGACGGCCCATATCAACGGAAACTTCATTAATCAAGGCACGATCTCGCTCAAGGTCAGCAAGAGCGGCGGCACGGTCACCGCCGATAACCTCACGGTGGATCCCGGTTACTCCCTCACTTATGGCGGCACGCTCGTGCTTGAGCTGAGCGGTGACCCGTTGGGCGGCTCAGACGAGATCAAGCTCTTCACCGCGGACAGCTACGCCCCCGGCAGCGCCTTCAGTGCGATCGTCCCGGCTACACCCGGCCCTGGACGCACTTGGGACACCAGCACGCTGACAACGGACGGCAAGCTGCGTATCACCTCCACCCTGCCCACGACGCCAACGACCGTTACCCCAACTGTCGTAGGTGGAGGAACCAGCCTGAAGCTGGACTGGCCGGTCGGCTACACGGGCTGGGCGCTCCAAGGCCAGACCAACGCGGCCGGCACTGGCATCACCACCGATTGGCACTATGTGCCCGGCTCCGATCAGGTCAGCACGATGACTATCCCAATTGACGCGGCCAACGGCAGCGTCTTCTTCCGGCTGGTTCTGCCGTAGCCATCTTGAGTCGGTCATTGCACCGGTGACCCCGACCTAGTAACCATCGGGGTCATGTCCGGACCCTTCAGCCGCCGCCGCTGGCTCTGCGTGGCTGTGCTGGCATTCAGCACCTGCGCATATCCACTTCCCGGCGCATTGGCGGCCGACACGGCCAATCCGGGAAATCCTGTACCTGACACTTCGCCGTTTGTGGTGCGGAACTGGAGAGTCGAGGACGGCCTGCCTCACAATTCTGTCAACGCGATCCTGCAAACCCGCGACGGTTACTTGTGGCTGGCCACCAATGACGGACTGGCCCGGTTTGATGGGGTTCATTTTACCGTGTTCGGCCTCCAAGAGGGGCTGCCCAGCCTGCGGGCTTTGGCGCTGCTGGAGGATCGGCGCGGGGCGCTGTGGATCGGCACCGGCCAGGGAGTCTGCCGATTGCAGAACGGACGGTTCGAGGCCTGGACGGCCCAGAACGGTTTGGCGGGCAACGAAGTCACTTCGCTGGCCCAAGACTCCGCCGGGGCAATCTGGATCGGCACCCCCACTGGCTTGAGCCGCTGGCTGGACGGCCAGTTGCGCACGTTTGGCAAGGTCGAAGGCCTCAATGACAAACGGGTCCGGGCGCTGACGGCGCTGCAAGAAGGGGGCGTTCTGGTTTCGATGTTCTATGAAGGCCTGTTTCAATGGGACGGAAACAGGTTCGTGCAATTGCCAAAACAAACGGACGTTTCAAGTGCGCCGCCCGGCTGCCTCTTGCAGGATCGAAAGGGCAGTATCTGGGCGGGTCTGGCTAGGGGAATTGTGCTCTGTCGCACCGAGGGAAAATGGCGTCAATACGGTCGAGAGCAAGGTTTGCCTCCGAACAACATTCTGCGCCTGGTTGAAGCGGCGGATGGAATCATATGGGCGGCCGCAGGCAACGGCGGCCTTTATGGACTGGGTGGCGGCAGCTCCGCCGCTCGCTGGCAGCGGGTTACTGGCCCAGGCGAAGGAGCCATATCCCTGTGTGAGGATCGCGAGCAGAACCTGTGGGTAGGCTTCCGCGCCCGGGGCTTGGCGCGGCTGAAGCCCAAGCGAATATCGGTCATCCCCATCCTGAAGGGGGAAGGCGAAGCCATGCCAAGAACGCTGGCCGAAACGCCGGATGGCTGTTTGTGGGTCGGCACCAGCAGCGGCGGTCTGTTTCGCATTCAGGATGGCAAGCTCGATCCCTTCCTGCGCGGGCCGCCCGTCCGGGGGTTCCCCTATGTCAGCGCGGTGTTGGCCGCCGGAGATGACAGCGTGTGGTGGGGCGCCGGCCCGGCTCTATTCCAATGGAAGGACGGGCGGCTGCTTTCCGACTACAGTTCGGAATACAGGTCGTGGCTGCGAGAGGACCGCATCCGGGCTTTATGCGAAGACCGGCAGGGTGGAATCTGGGTCGGAACGCAGAACGGCCAGCTTCGGCTGCTGCGCGCGGGAGAATTCCTGTCCTTCACTAATGCGCAACCGGCCGCTCCGATTACGGATCTGTTGCAGCAGGCCGATGGGACCCTGCTGATCGGCACGTATGGCAAAGGGCTCTTGCGGCTTCAGGGCGGGGAATGTTCACCGGCAATAAACCATAATGGGCCGCGAAGCCTTTTCATCCTGGCCTTGCACCAGGATTCGAGTGGAGTGCTTTGGATTGGCACTGAGGGAGGCGGGTTGATGCGGTGCGAGGGAGGCCGAATCACCACTCTTACGATCCGGAACGGGCTGATCAGTGATACCATCGTGCAGATCCTGGAGGACGGCGTCGGATTCCTCTGGCTAGGCTCCTACCGGGGAATCCTGCGGCTCAGCAAGCTGGAGTTGGCCGAGTTTGCGGAAGGCAAGACCGCTTTCGTACATCCGCTCCTTCTCAGCCAGTCGGATGGCCTCCCCTCGGAGCAATGCATGTTGGGCTTTAATGCCGGCCTCAGAACGCGCGGCGGCTTGCTCCACTTTTCCACCAGCCGCGGCATTGTGGTTGTCAACCCAACCCAACCCAGGACTAATTCGTCCGCGCCCGCAGTCTGGCTGGAGAAAGTGCTCGTGGACGGCGCGGTTTATCATGCGAGAATCCAGCCCGGGAGTGTTCCCACGGCACCGGCAGGCAAGGCGGGTGAGTTGGCGCCAAGGGAGAACCTGAAGCTCCCACCTGGAAAGAGGCGGTTGGAGTTTATCTACACCGGCCTTAGCCTTGGCGCGCCGGAGAATATCCGTTTCCGCTACCGGCTCGATGGACTCGATGACCGTTGGTTCGAAGCAGGCAAGGAGCGCTCGGTCTCCTACTCGCTGCTACCTGCCGGACGCTACCGGTTCCACGTGACCGCCTGCGACAACCCCGGAATCTGGAATGACCAGGGGGCGAGTATGGCCTTTGAGGTCGAACCTTTCTTCTGGCAGACTTGGTGGTTCCGTTTGGGCTTGCTCGGGGTTTTGGCGGCGAGCCTCGTTGCCACGGTCCGCTACATTTCCTTCCGCCGGCTGCGTCTGCGCCTGCACCGGCTGGAGCAAGAAGCCGCGGTGCAGAGAGAGCGCGCCCGGATTGCCAAGGACCTGCACGATGATCTGGGAGCGCACCTGAGCCAGATCGCCATGCTGAGTGAGTTGGCGCAAAGCGACCTTCATAAGCCGGAGCAGGCCCACGGACATATTGATCTGATCTTTCGCACCGCACGGTCGGTCACACGCGCGTTGGACGAGATTGTCTGGGCGGTCAATCCGCGCAACGACAGCCTGGATCGTTTCGCGGCGCATATCTGCACCTTCGCTCCGGAGTTCCTGCGGGCGGCTGGCATAAGCTGCCGGCTGGATGTGCCGATGGATCTGCCAGCCATCGTGCTGCCGGCCAACGTGCGCCACCACTGTTACCTGGCGTTCAAGGAAGCGCTCAACAACGTGGCCAAGCATGCCGGGGCGACCGAGGTCTGGTTGCGGCTCCAATTGGGCCCACGGGAACTCTCCCTGGTTATCGAAGACAACGGACGAGGGTTTACTCCGGGCACGGGAGGCGCGCCCGGAGAAGACGGACTGGCCAACCTGCGCCAGCGGATGAGCGACATCGGCGGACGCTTTGAGCAACACAGTGAGCCTGGACAAGGAACCGGCACCCGGCTTGTCGCGCCGCTGGAGTTCAGCGCGTATGCATGAGGAAGCGCGGGCAGCTTGCCCGCTTGTCTGGCCTTCAATCCGCAAAGCGGACAAGGATGTCCGCGCTTTCCTCCGGCCTATCAGCACAATTGCCGATGGCTGAAATATTCAGGGTTGCGTTACGCTCAAACCTGATGGCACCTATTGAACCCATGCCTATATCGGTGGCGATAGTAGAGGACGACGGGCCGCTGCGGGCCAGCCTTTCGGGCATCCTGGAGCGCGCACCGGATTGCCGTTGTGTCGGCGTGTTTGCCAGCGCGGAGGAGGCGCTCTCCGAAATGCCCGCCCTGTCCCCGCAGGTCGTTCTCATGGATATCAACCTGCCGGGCATGGACGGGGTCCAATGTGTCCGGCGGTTGGCTGAGCTCGTCCCAAAGGCGCAGATCCTTATGCTGACCGTTCACGAGGACACAGACACCATTTTCGAGTCGCTGTCCGCCGGTGCGGCGGGTTACCTCCTCAAGCCGGTTAGGGCCGCCGAGCTGCTGGCAGCCGTGAAGGATGTTTATGCCGGCGGCGCGCCGATGACCAGTAACATTGCCCGCAAAGTGGTGCAGTCATTCAAGCGCGCAGGCGCCGGCCCGGACAGCGGCAAGCAACTCTCTCCCCGCGAACGCGACGTGCTCGACTATTTGGTGAAAGGCTATAGCTACAAGGAAGTTGCAGAACAGATGGGTATCAGCTACAGCACGGTGCACACGCATATCGAGCATATCTATCACAAGCTGCACGTTCAATCGCGGGCGCAAGCGGTAGCCAAATACCTGCGTGTCTAGGACTATGAAACTGCGCCTTACGTTCCAGACCCTCGTCGTCGCCAATTTGGCTTGCGCAAGCGCGCAAGCTGAATGGGTCAACACGCTCAAACCGCCGGGGAAGCCCGCTGGCAGGATCACAGTGGCGAAATCCGGCAGGCCCCAAGGGGTCATCCAGCTCCCGGATCGCCCCACGCCGCAGGAAACCAATGCTGCCGCCCAGCTCCAGTTCTGGATTAAGGAGATTACGGGCGCGACGCTCGCCATCAATCCCGGCAAGGCGCGCGGCAGCCTCATCGCCATCCGCACCGATGCCTCGCTCGGGGATGAGGGCTACGGCATTGGTGTCAACCGCGGCCAGATCATCCTCTCGGGCGGCAAGACCCGCGGCGTTATGAATGCGGTTTATGCGCTGCTGGAGGAAGACCTTGGCTGCCGTTTCTACGCTGACGATTCCGTTCGGCTGCCCCGGGCCGGAACGCTGGTCATCGCTCCGGTTGCGCGCCGTTACGTGCCAAGACTGAAGATTCGCGATCCGTTCTACGCCTGCGCTTTCGACCCGGTCTGGTCTCTGCGCAACCGGGCGAACGCTCCCAGCGCTGCGGTTCCCGAGGAATTGGGCGGCCGCGTGGACTATGACGGCATGTTTGTCCACACTCATGGACAGATCCTGCCTCCGGACAAGTATCTCAAGGAACACCCGGACTACTTCGCGCAGCAAGCCGACGGCAACCGCACCCCCGCCCAGCTTTGCGCGACTCACCCCGAGGTGGTGCGGATCGCGATTGACTACGTGCGCAAGGTGCTCAAGGAGAATCCCGACACCGAAATCCTCAGCGTTTCCAAGAATGACTGTCAGGTAAGCTGCCTCTGCGAGCGCTGCAAGGAGCTGCGTGCGGCAGAGGGGTCCGACATGGCCAACCAGTTATTCCTCGTCAACCAGGTGGCCGCGGCCATCGAGCAGGAGCACCCTGATGTCATCATAGACACGCTGGCCTACCTGGAGACGATCCAGGTGCCGAAGACCGTGCGTCCCCGCAAGAACGTCGCCATTCGGCTCTGCAACGACTCAGTTGGGGCCTGGTCGCGTCCGTTCACTCCGGCCGAGAAGTGCGACGTGGCGAAGCTCGCCAGCGCCTGGGGCGCCGTTCACAACCGCATCTACATCTGGGACTACAACGTGAACTTCAGCCATTACCTGGCTCCGATGCCGAACCTGGACGTGATGGCTGCCAATATCCGCTTTTGGATTCAGCACAACGCCGAAGGTGTTATGCTGCAAGGGGGCTACCAAGGGCCAGCCGAGCGGGATCAGATGAAGTGCTGGGTGACCGCCAAGCTGCTCTGGAACCCGTCGTGGGACGAGCAGGCGCTGGCGCGGGACTTTGTCCAGGGCCATTACGGCAAGGCCGCTTCCGCGATATTGGATTATGAGGCGTTGCTGGAGAAGACGAAGACCGACCACGCCAGAGATCTAGCCTCGCCTGCGGGGGGCATTCGATACCCGATGGACGCGCCGTTCTTTGACAAGGACTTTGTGACGCAGGCGACGGACATATTTGCCCGCGCCAAGACCTTGGCCGGAGGTGAAGCGGAGCTGCTGCGCCGCGTCGAGCGCGCGGAGTTGCCGATCCTCTATGTAAAGTGTGTGCGCGGCCCGGGATTCGTGGGAGACAGCTATGCGCAGGTGGTGGCCGAGTTTGAACGCATCGCACGGCGCGAGAAGGTCCGGTTCCTGCAAGAAGGCGGTACGGACTTCGAGGCCAAGCTGGCCGGCTACAAGAACCAAATCCGAAAGCCAGCGACCGGACTTTGATCCCTTGTCGGCGGAGGGCTGTCGTCAGGGACCTTCGGCCTGGCCGGAGCTCGCCGTCGGCTTGAAGTCGGGATTGGGTGTGGGCATTTGCGCGTCCACGGATCGGCGCCAGTTCTGCAGCAGCTTGCGCAGCTCCGCCGACTTTTCGGGCCTTTCTCTGGCGAGGTCAAGCGCCTCGCCGGGGTCGTCCTTCAGGTTGTAAAGCTCCACGCGCATGTCCTCGTAATGCTCGATCAGCTTCCAGTCGCTCTTGCGCACGACGCCATAAGGCCGCACGCGGTCGTTGCTCCAGTAATGCGGATAGTGCCAGAAAAGGGCTTCGCGCTTGAGGGAACCGCTTTGCTTCAGTAACGGCACCAGGCTGTGTCCATCTACGGGGCCAGGCAGTTTGGCGCCGGCCATCTCCAGCAGGGTGGGGAGGAAGTCAATGCTGCTAACTGGCACGCCGCATGTTGTGGCCGGCTGGGTGGCACCCGGCCACTTGATAATCAGCGGCTCCCGGATGCCACCTTCGTATGGATATCCCTTGCCGGCGCGCAACGGCGCGTTCGAAGTGGATTGGGGCCAGAGTCCGCCGTTGTCGGACATGAACACCACTACCGTGTTGTTGGCGATACCCAGCGCATCGAGCCTGCGCAGGATGCGGCCAACGCTGTCATCCACGCTTTCGATCATCGCGGCATAGACCGCATTGGTCTGCTCGCCTGGCGCAGCCCGGTTCTTGTAGTTGGTGACGGCCTCGGCCTTGGCCTCCAGCGGCCGGTGCACGGCGTAATGGGGGAAGTAGAGAAAGAACGGCCCCTTCTTATGCTGCTCGATGAAATGCTCGGCGGCATCCGTCAAGCGGTCCGTTAAGTAATCGCCCGGGTTCCCGCCTGGCTTGAGGCCCGGCACGGTGTGGGTCTTGCCCTCATACGGCCAGAAGTACGAGGCTGGATGGCCGATGTCACCGCCAGCGACGTTGAGATCGAAGCCTTGGTGCTGGGGGAAGAACCGGGGCCCGCCGAGATGCCATTTGCCAATGCTGGCGCAAACGTAACCCGCCGGCTTGAGCGCCTCCGCAATGGTGACCTCCTCCAGGGGCAGGAACATTCGCCACTTCGGCACCCGCAAGGCGCGTTTCGGAGCATCACCATGCCCCGGGATCCAATCGGTCAGGTGGAGCCGCGCCGGGTATTTGCCGGTCATAATGCTCGCCCGCGTCGGCGAGCAGACCGCGCACGCCGCGTAGGCGTCCGTGAATCGCATGCCCTCCCTGGCCAACCGGTCAATGTGTGGAGTCCGATAATACTGGCTGCCAAAGCACCCGACATCCGCCCAGCCCAGGTCGTCAATCAGGATGAAAACGATGTTAGGCGGCTTAACCTCGGCGGCCTGGCCGCTGGCGACGGAGCCGGCCACGATTACCCCAACCGCCGCCATAATGCCAATTATGAAGTTCCGCGCCGTGCTCATCCCCGCCAGGCTACCCAAACATGCCTGGGATGACGAATGCTTTCACCTGCTGCCAATTTGGCATGAGCCGCACCATTCCTGGCCACCGCTCGTGGGTCAGGTTCTTCAAGGCTCGCTAATGAGAAATGCCGTCGTCCGGACCGGAAAACTTCAATCTCCAGGCCGATGTCGGTTAGAATGTCCAGGGCTGTTAACACCCGTGAGACATCAGCCGGCATCGGCATTTTTGCCGACTGGCCTGTTCCCGGGGGAAACGCTAGTCTCGCGCTACAACTGATTCGGCTTGCGAAATCCAATGCCCAGAGAGGACTCTGAAGTGCGCCTGACGGCACGGTCATCGTGGCGCCTTGCTCGCGGGTTGCGCGGTGGTGGTGCGTTTACCCTTATTGAACTGCTGGTGGTCATCGCCATCATCGCAATCCTGGCGGCGCTGCTGTTGCCGGCGCTCGCAAAGGCCAGGTCCAAGGCTCAGCAAGCGCAGTGTATCAACAATCTCAAGCAATGGGGCGTGGCAGTTGTCATGTACGCCGGTGACAACAATGAGCGCTTTCCCGATAATACCGACGCCCCTGACCTGGCCTGGTTGAGCGCGTCCATGAATACCAACTTTTACCCCGCTTACCTCTACAAGAACGTCCAAGGCACCGCCGGCAGCGGTCAACGCTCCAGGAACGATCTCCTTTATTGCCCGACTGACGTCTGGCGACGGGCATATGAAGCCGGTGTCAGCGCCAAGACGCTGATTGGCTACCACTGGCTGCCGGCACGGGCGGTCGCCTCCACGTACGAGAGCTTCGGCGTTAAGGAGTGGTTCTACCGGAGGAAGCTGGGCGGGTCGTATCGCAGTGCTCCCGTGATGGTGGACGCGATCGAGCACGGCGGAGTTGCCGGGCAGCCGTATTGGAATATCAGTTTGCCTTCGATCAACTACGCCGGGCCGGCCTCCAGTCATCCAGGCCCCGGCGGGATCCCGACCGGCGGCAGCTTCCTTTTTGAAGATGGCCGCGTGGAGTGGATCAAATTCAACGGCAACACCAACAGCATTGCCCCAGCCGCACAAAGTGGCGTGGGGTTGTATTACTGCAAGCCGGTAAGGATCGGCAACGGGCCCTGGTAAGACGATGCCAGGCGCGACCTGGCCCTATCAGCGGACGGCGTCCGCCGTCAGGCGATATCCGCTTAGTTCAGCGGGCGAACACGAATATTGCGGTAAGCAACCGGCCCGTGATTGCCCTGGAACATGAGCGGGCCCCGGGCCTTTTCCTTCCCGTCAACGCCGCCCGGGGTGGGGTTTGGCATCTCCACATTCTGATGGATGACATTGCCGTTCAGTGTGACCTTGAGGAATTTCGCGTTGGCTGTCTTCCTGCCTGCCGCGTCAAACCGTGGCGCCTGCCAGCAGATCTCGTACTTGCTCCACTCTCCGGGCTTGCGGTACTTCGGATTCTTCGGCGGCTGCGCGCCGTAGATCGCGCCCATGTCGCCGGGGCCGGGATTGGCGTCCTTGCCGAAGCTGTCCAGCACTTGTACCTCGTATTCGCCCATCACGTAGATTCCGCTGTTTGAGTTCTTCGGCACCATCACCTCCAGCGTGATAACCGCATCGCCGAACACGTCCGTGCTGTATAGGTCCAGGCTCTTCCCATGCCCTGTGGTATCGTTAATCAGTTCGCGGCCACGGGGGCTGACGCTCAGCACCTTCGGATTTGTCGAGGAGGGTTTCGCACTCCCGACTTTCCATTGACTGGCGGTCGATCCTTCTGGGCGCGGCTTCCAGCCGGTCAGGTCCTTGCCGTTGAATGGTTTTGCCAAGGCGCCGAGTGCCGCACCGGATGAACCGAGCATGGCAGCGACGACAACCAACACTGTGAACATTTTCATAGATTGTTGCAGATTTCCCGCGCGACCCAGCGACGGCTGGAACGCGCGCGCGCAATTATGTATTACCCGGACGGGGGCAAGGAAAAGCAAAAAATGGTCCGCAGTAAGGCCTTAGTCCTGGGTGGGGCCGCCTCGCCAAGGCGGCCAAACGGTGGCGCTTTCGGCAAAAGCGCCCTGCCAGACTGAGGGATTACAATCCGCAACAAATGGCCCGCGCGTCAGGATTTGTTGTCCATTCTGCAACATCTGCTCGCCAACACCTCTCGGAGCCACTATCTAGTGGAATCATGACTACCAACTTGGACGCATCTGCTGATTTGAATCTCTCACGACGCAGTTTCTTGATGGCCTCAGGCGCGCTCGCCGGGGTTGCCGGCGTTGCCGGGTTGGCCGGCTGCGCCCATCCGCAAGGCGCGGCGGCCGATTCGCCCCAACCGAGGCAGAAGCCGTTGACCAAGGACGCGGTCATCTTGTTTCAAGGGGACTCCATCACGGATGCGGGCCGAGAGCGCCCGCAGCAAGACAAGCCCAATTCCCAGTCCGCCATGGGCAATGGCTATGCTTCGATCGCCGCCACCGGCCTTTTGCTCGATCATCCCAGGCAGAATCTTCAAGTCTACAATCGGGGCATCAGTGGCAACAAGGTGTTCGAATTGGCGCGGCGCTGGGACCCGGATTGTGTCAACCTGAAGCCCGACTTGCTCAGCATTCTCATCGGCGTGAACGACCTCTGGCACACGCTCAATGGCGCCTACCAGGGCACGGTGGAAATCTACGAGCGGGATTACCGCGCCCTGCTGGAACGGACTCGTCGGGCGCTGCCCAAAGTCCGGCTGGTGGTCTGCGAACCGTTCGTGCTGCGCTGCGGCGCCGTGACCGAGAAGTGGTTCCCGCAGTTCGATGCGTACCGGGCCAGCGCCAGGAACGTCGCCGCCGCCTTCGACGCGACATTTGTTCCCTTCCAGGCCATGTTCGATGATCTGCTCGCCTACGCCCCGCCCCAGTATTGGGCCCAAGATGGCGTGCACCCCACACCTTATGGCGCCGCCGCCATGGCCCATTTCTGGCTGGGGCGCGTCAGCCGGGCGTAACGGCTGCGCACACCGTGGGACCCGCTGCCCACGAGTGAAGCCCCCTTATCTCTCTGCTTTGCGGCACAGAACCATTCACGTCCAGCATCTGCCGTTTCTCCCGCAAGCCTGAGGCACCTTACGCCCGGGCCAACCATGGCGTTGGGACGGTGCCAATCCGGTGGGACCCCGGTGTGGTTCCCATGGGGGTCGGGCCCCATGGGAACCACACCGGGGTATAACGGGTGTCACACCGTTGTCGCACCGGGGCGGCTATGCAGCCCAGGAACAGGGGACTGCATTAGTGGATTGCGGTGCTAACTCGCTATCATTGCGTTACTTAAGCCGATGAAGCGCTAAAACCGGCCTTTTTCCACCCCATGTTGTCGTAAACGACTGTGGTTGGAGGGCTTGTGTAGCGTGACGATGTGAAGCAAAGGAGCCGTAGGGGCCAAGACCTCACAAAACCAAGTGGGGATCCTGCCGGCGGAAGCGATCAGCCGTCTGGGGTGAACACCCCATAGCAGAACACTGAATTCCATGTATTAGTGAACACAACCCACCTCAGGCACTGCCCGGGAAGGGGAATGGCGCACGCAGGCACAAAGAACACATGAGAACCAAGCTGACACTCAAAATTGCGGCCGTCCTGTCGGTCGCGCCACTCACCGCCGGCGGGCAGCTTGTGGCGGACGGTGCGACCTCCGTCATCAATGGTGTCGGCACCAATCTTATTGGCGCGCTGATAGTGGGAAACAACGGCTCGTTCACGACGTTGGTCATCACCAACGCCGGCGCGGTGACCAACACCGGCACCGGGAGCATCGGCGAGACCTCTCTCGCGAGGACCAACCGGGTGATCGTGACCGGCACCAATTCCGTCTGGGCCAACGGCACCACGCTGGCCATTGGCCGCAACGGGCAGTTTAACGAGCTGCTCGTGACCAACGGCGGTTTGGTTCGGAACACCTTTGGCAACCTCGGTGCCAACAGCGCCGGATCGAGCAATCGCGTGGTGGTGACCGGCGCCGGTTCCCTCTGGTCCTGCAGCGAGACGGTGAACGTGGGCAACTCCGCGCCGCACAACCTTCTGCTCGTCACCAACGGTGGCCGCGTAAACGCCCTCCTCGGCCGTCTCGGCAACGCCAGCGCGGGGAACCTCGCGCTCGTCACGGGCAGCGGTTCATCCTGGACCACCGCCAGCGGCCTGTTCGTGGGAGACGCGACCAGCTTCAACCAATTGGTGGTCTCCGACGGAGGCGGCGTGCTGTCGGGTGGGGCTTACGTGGGGGGCAACTTCATGCAGAGCGGGTCCGGCCGGAGCAATACGGTCGTCATCGCCGGCGCAGGCTCGACATGGACCAACACGAGCACGTCCTCCGTCGGGAACTTCGGCGACCACAACCGTCTGATCCTCACCAATGGCGGAGTGATGCGGAACACGGCGGCCTTCGCGGACCTGGTGCTGGGCTGGCAGCTCTCGGGCAGCAACAACGCGCTTACGGTGACCGGTCCCGGTTCGTTGTTCTCCAATCGCGGCACCACCGCCGGGGTGATAGTCGGACAGGGCGGCTCCTTCAATGAACTGCTGGTCAACGCCGGCGGCGTAGTGGAAGGCGACATCGGTTCGCTCGGGTACAATGGCCCGAGTAGCAACAATGTCGCGGTGATCGCTGACGCCGGCTCCCAATGGGACAACGACCTCGCGTTTTACGTCGGGCGATCCGGCTCGGGCAACCAGGTGCTCATCACCAACGGCGGCCTCGTCCGGGCACCAGCGGTATACGTCGGCTCCAACCCGGGCTCTTCCAACAACATGCTGTGGATCGAGGGCGGCAGCCTGATTGTGACCAACCTAGCCCACAACGCCGTGCTGGACGTGCGCCGCGGGTCGAACGTTCTCCAGTCTGGATGGATCCAGGCCGACCGGCTGCTGCTGACCAACCTCGCCAGCCGCTTGATCTTCAACGGCGGCACATTGTCCGTGGACGCGAGCCGGGTCAGCCACGGCACGCTCTTCCGGATCGGCGATGGCACCCACCCCGCCACCATGATTCTCGCCGGCAACGGCGTCCACGACTTCACTGGGACATTGGCCGCCATCGTCTCTCCCAATGCCACGCTCACCGGCAACGGCGCGATTGGCGGTTTGCTGGTGGTGGCCAGCGGCGCCCAGCTCGCGCCCGGTTCCTCCATCGGCAAGATGATCGTGAGCAACACGCCCACGCTGCAAGGCGTGGTTCGCATGGAAATCAGCAAAGACGGCGTGGCGCTGACCAATGATCAAATTGAGGTGCACGCCGCGCTGACATACGGCGGTTCGCTGGTCGTGAGCAACCTTGGGCCGACGGCGCTGGCCGCTGGCGACAGCTTCAAGCTCTTCAGCGCCGTGAGTTATGCCGGCGCCTTTAGTGGCCTCGAACTGCCTGTGCTGGGACCTGGCCTGCTTTGGACTAACAAACTGCTGGCGGATGGCTCGGTCGAGGTGTACGCCGTGCCGGCGCGCGAGCCGGGCGTGGATGTCTCGCACTACCAGGGCGAAACCGGGGTCTCGCAGGCCGGTTGGAACCAGATGTTTGCCGAGGGCAAGCGCTTTGCCTTCATCAAGGCTACCGAAGGGTTGAGCGTGCTGGACGCGGCGATGGCCAACAACGCCGACCGCGCGACGGCGGCGGGATTGCGCGCCGGCGTTTATCACTTCGCGCACCCGGAACTCCGGCCCACCACCAATGGCGCGGTGCAGGAGGCCGACTACCTGCTCGCCTACGCCGGCAACTACGTCGGCCCCGGTTATCTGCGGCCCGTGCTCGACCTGGAGGCCGGTTCGATCCTCACCACGACGGAGCTTACGGACTGGGTGATTGCCTTCGCCGAGGAAATCGTCGCGCACCGGGGCCCGGGCGCGGCCCCAGTCATTTACTGCTCGCAATTCTACGCGAACATCGAGCTGGACAGCCGTCTGGCGAATTATGACCTGTGGCTGCGCACCATCACGGCGCTGGATCCTGCCACCAATGAACCGCCGATCGTGAGCTTTGCCGACCCCACCGGCGTGTTCAACAACTGGTCCTTCTGGCAATACAGCGACACCGGCAGCTCCGGCGGCATCAGCCCGCTGGACCTGAACATCTGTCACAGCGAGTTCAAACCTTTAAATTCATTCCTGATTCCCGCCGTCGCGAACCCCGTGCCGCCGGTGATCACCGGCGAGCCGCAGAGCCGGACCGTGACGGTCAGCAACAACGCCAGCTTTACCGTCACCGTGGCCGTCAGCAGTTCGACGCCGTTGTACTACCAGTGGCGCCTTGGCGGCACGAACCTGGCCGGTGCCACCGCGCGCTCGCTGACGGTCACCAACGCCCAGTTCAGCGACGCGGGCGAGTATACCGTCGTGATCACCAACGCCGCCGACAGCGTCACCAGCGCGGTGGCCCTGCTGACCGTCACACCGCCCCAACCGCCGTTCCAGGGCATCGCGCTCTACGAGGAGAACTTCGACGGCTATGTCAGCCCGAGCGTCGTCACCGCCGCCGGCACCACCAACGGTTTCAAGGTGTTCTACGGCGCGGCCTCCGGCCCGTCCGATTTCACCGCCCAATTCGGCTTCGACTACTCGACCGTCGTATCGCCCGCGACCATTCCCGCAGCGCCGTACTCGACCAACGGCACCACCAGAGGGCTGTCCCTGACGGTCAACAAGGACGCGTCCGGCGCGGCGGCGGCGCTCAATCTCTATCCCCTTAGCCAGACGTTCACCGGCAGCGTCGCGCTCAAGTTCGACCTGTGGATCAACTTCCCCAACACCTCAACGGCGACCGAACACGCGCTGTTCGGCATCAACCACTCTGCCGAAGTCACCAACCGCGTGGGCCAGGCGACCAGCGATGGGCTGTTCTTCGCCGTCAGCAGCGACGGCCAGGTGTCGTCAGGCTCGGCGACGCTGCGCGACTACGCGGTATTTCGCGGCGGCGAGGACGGGACAATCCCGGTGCTGCTCACCACCGATAACACCGACTTCGGCCCCGAGCCCCTGCTGGGCGTGAACTTCGACAGCGCAGATGCCGGGTTCGGTGCGCTGTTTCCGCCAAAGGCGCTTCCCAGTTTCACGACGCCTGCGGGCGCCGCCGGCAACCGCTGGGTCAGCGTCGAGGTGCGCCAGCAAACCAACCTCCTCACTTGGGTGCTCAACGACGTCATCGTCGCGCAATACACCAACACCTCTGCCTTCACCAACGGCAACATTCTCATCGGCTACAATGACGCCTTCACCTCGATCGGCGGCGCGGACAACTTCGCCGTGTTCGACAACCTTCGCGTGGAAACCGCGGTGCCTGATTACGACCAGGACGGCCTCGCCGATGCCTGGGAAATCGTGTACTTCGGCAACCTCGCCGCTCAGCCGGAAGATGACTTGGACGGGGATGGCGTGTCCGCGTTGCACGAATCCCTGGCCGGGACGAATCCCACTAACGCCGCCTCCGCTTTGCGGATGTTGAGCGCCGAGCCGGCCAACAACGACATCCTGCTGACCTGGGCGACGGTGGGTGGGCGCAGCTACGTCGTCCAACGCGCCACCAACGACACCGCCGGCCTGACGGCGGCTTTCGTGGACCTCAGCCCGGTTATTGTCGCCGGCGGCACGAACGAGGCTGCCACGAACTATCTACACACGGGCGGCGCAACCAATCCCGCGGGCTATTACCGGGTGCGGCTGGAACCATGAGTGACGCCAGGAACCCTGGTGGTCATTCCAGCGCGCTTGCCCGGAAAGAGGAAGTTAAGGACTAATACATGAACACCGACACCCCCCGAAACTGGTGGCCCTGCCTGCTGATCGCAGCGCTCGCAGTCGCCACCACCCACGCAGCCACCCATACCGTTACCACCGTCAACGACAGCGGCGCCGGTTCATTGCGGCAGGCGCTTCTGAGCGCCAACTCCACCGTCAATGTGCCGGACATCGTCCAGTTCAACATTGCCGGCGCTGGACCGCACACGATCAACCCGCTGACGCCGCTGCCGACGATCACCGATCCGGTGACCATTGACGGCTACTCGCAATCCGGCGCGAGCGCGAACACGCTGGCGCAGGGCGACAACGCGGTCTTGAAGATCGTCGTGCTCGACCAGTTGGTGGTTGATACCACGAACAGCACGGTGCGCGGGTTGGCGGTGCGGCAGATCCAGTTGGGCACCGCGCCCGGGCCGAAAGGCAACAACGTCATCGAAGGCAACTTCATCGGCCTGGATGCCACCGGCACCAACTCACTGGCTTCCGCGGGCTCCGGCGTCTTTGTGCAAACGCCCACCAACCGGATCGGTGGCGTCACGCCCGGCGCCCGCAACCTCATCTCCGGCCACGGCACGACTGGCATGGAAATCTTCGAGGCCTTTGCCTCGGGCAACCTCGTCCAGGGCAACTACATCGGTTCCGACCGCACGGGCGCGAAGGCCATCCCCAACACCGACCGGGCGCTGGTGGTGAACATGAACGCCTTCGGGAACACCATCGGCGGCGCTGTGCCGGGCGCAGGCAACCTGATCTCCGGCAACCTCAATCGCGGGATCACGCTCGATGGCTTCAACAACGTCGTCCGGGGCAACTTCATCGGCACCGACGTCACCGGCCTGCAACCGCTGGGCAACGCCCGGAGCGGCATCGAGATCAGCGGGCCGGGCAACACCGTCGGGGGCACGAACAACGGCGCGGGTAATGTGATTGCCTTCAACGGTGTTGATGGCGGCGGCTTCACCACCAATGGCGTGGATGTGGCCCCGGGCGCGACCGGCTACTCGATCCTGGGCAATTCCATCTTCGATAACGCCGGCCTGGGCATTGATGTCAACGCCAATGGCCTGGTTACGGCGGGCTATCCTGTGCTCACGCTGGCCAGCAACAGCGGCGCCGGCACGGTCATCCGGGGCACGCACACGCCCAGCACCGCCTTCCGCCTCGAGCTGTTCTCCAATGCCGCCCCCGATCCGTCTGGCTACGGCGAGGGCCGCACCCTGTTGGCTTCCACCAACATCACCACCGACGGCAGCGGCGTATTCAACCTCAACTGGCCCGCCTCGCTTGCCCCCGGCGTTTACCTCACCGCCACCGCCAGCGGCGCCACCGAGTTTTCTCAGGCGCGGATGGTGGTCGCCGCCGGCGGCACGAATCGTTGGACCAACAGCCTCAGCGGCAAGTGGGAGAGCGGGCCCAACTGGTCGCTGAACGTCGCGCCGTACATCGGCCACCCGCTGGTCCTGATCACCAACGCCGCCACCAAGACCGTCACCAGCGACGCCACCACCGCCAGCGCGTTCCCGACCACCTTGACCTTGAGCAACCTCCTGATCAGCGCGCCCGCCGGGGCGACCAACACCCTGCTGCTGGCGCACGGGGGCACGGCCACGCCCCTGACCATCCGCAGCAATTTCACGCTCAACAGCGGCGGCGCGTTGGCAATCCAGAACGCCGCTCTGCGCCTGGAGGGACCGGTTGGCACCGCCTTGAGGATAGATGGCAGCGCTACGCTCGCGGGCGGGGCGATCTCGGTGACCAATAACGGGACTCAGTTGATCGTCGGCAACAACGGCCGCGGCGCCTTCTCCGTTTCGGAGGGCACGGTGCGGGCCAACTACACGATCGTGGGCGCCAACTCGGGGTCTGACGGAACGTGGCGAGTCGCCGGCGGAACCAACATCGTCGCCGGCGGCGCGTTTGACATCGCCGACAGCCTTACCGCCACCGGGACCGTTGTCGTAACCGGCGGCCGGCTGGAAGTGCCGAACGCCTATGTCGGACTGTTCGGCAACGGACGCCTGGTGGTGTCCAATGGCGTTGTCGAGGGCGCGGGCACGGTTCTGATCGGATCGCAGGTCGGCGCGCAAGGCAGCTTCATTGCCGCGGGAGGCGCCAGCACATTCGGCGGCATGCTCATCAGGGAGTCTCCCCTCGCTGCCGGCAGCGTGCTCGTCACCGGCGACGCCCAGGTGCGGGTCAATGGACCCCTGGATAATCGCGGGGCGGTGACTGTTTCGGGGGGCAGCTTCAGCGTGCTCGGCCAGCTTGAAAGCGAGGCGCCGGGCAACTCAATCACCGTCAACGGCGGCTTGTTCGCGGCGACCAACAACACCGCGCACCTCACCAGCGTTACCGTCAGCAACGGGACCTTCCTGGCGCGCGATGTGTTCCTGGGCAACCAGAAGGCGGGCACCTTCACTGTGGCGGGAGGATTGGTGGCGTTGCCCGGCTCTTTCAACGGGTTTAATGTTGGCGTCAACGGCGGCACCGGCACCCTCTGGCAGACCGGTGGTGAGATCAACCTCCCTGATACCGACCTCAACATCGGCGGCCTGTTCTCCCCGGCGATCGGGCGGATGGCCATCTCCAACGGAGCCACCTACGCGCTGAACATTCACGTCGGCGGCCAGGGCGGCGGCACCGGCGTGGTGTCGGTGGCGGCTGGCACGTTGGCCTCCGAAGGCCTGTTCATCGGCGGCGCCAGCTCTCAGAATCAGTTGATCGCGAGCAATGCGGCAACCGTCTTGACGGGCGGGCACAGCTTTCTCGGTCTCGGCGCCGGCGCGAACAGCAATTCGGCCGCGGTGAGCGGGCCCGGCACGCACTGGCTGCTGAGTTCCAACCTTTACGTCGGGAGCGGCGGCGCCTCCAACCGGCTGGTGGTCGGAAAAGGCGCGGCGGTTCTTGCCGCGGGTCACGGCTTTCTGGGAGCGAACCCTGGCGCAAACGCCAACTTCGCGATGGTAGCCGATCCCGGCTCGCGCTGGGTGCTCAGTTCCAACCTCTACGTGGGGAGTAACGGCGCGTTGAACCGGCTGGTGATCAGCAACGGCGCAGCGGCAGCCTGCAGCCTGGGCGCCCTCGGTAACAACGCGTCCAGCACCGGCAACGTGGCGCTCGTGACGGGGCCGGGCTCCGTGTGGAGCAATACCGCCGATCTGAACGTGGGCCGCTCCGGCGCGGGTAACCAGTTGGTGGTGAGCAACGGCGGCACGGTGCGGAACCTTGTCGGCTACCTGGGCGTCTCCGACTATTGCAGCAACAACGCAGCGGTGGTGACGGGCGCAGGATCGTTTTGGAGCAATGCCTTCACCTTCGTGATTGGCGCCTCCGGCTCCGGCAACCGCCTGGTCGTGAGCAATGGGGCCGTAGTGCGGAACAACAGTGGCCACGTTGGCCTCAACGCCAGCAGCAGCAACAACGTGGTGCTGGTGACGGATTCGGGGTCGGCCTGGAGCACCACCTTCAACCTTTCCCTCGGCCAGTCCGGCGCGGGCAACCAGTTGGTCGTCAGCAACGGCGGAGTGGCGTTCTCAGGCAACGGCATGTATCTCGGCTTCGCCGGCAGTTCAACAAACAACCGCATCGTCGTGAACGGTGGGACACTGCGCACGACGAATTCCCAGGGTATAAGCGTGTTCGACATCCGCCGCGGAACCAACGTCCTCATGGCGGGAATGACTGAGGCGGACCGGTTGCTCCTAACCAATGCGCTCGGCTTCTTCGAGTTCAAAGGCGGCACGCTCCTTACCGGAGGCACCACGAACGGCAACGGGCGCGTCTTCACGGTGGGCAACGGCACGAACGCGGCTACTCTGCGGTTGCGGGGTGGCGCGCATGTCTTCTCCAACAACCTGGTCGTTGCCAGCAACGCCGTCCTGGCCGGAACAGGCACCGTCATCGCCGGCGTCACCAACGCGGGGATGATCGCCCCCGGCGCCTCCGCCGGAAGCATAACCATCACCGGGCCGCTGCTCCTGTCCAACAGCTCCACCCTGCATTTCGAGCTGGGCGGCACGACCCCGGGCTCCCAATACGACCAGATCAACCTCAGCAACACGATCACGTATGCGGGCGCGGTCAACGTGCAATTGATCAATGGGTTCACCCCGTCGGGGGGGCAGGTCTTCCAGCTTATCCAGGCCCCCAGCCGCGCAGGGGCCTTCGCCGGCGTCAACCTGCCCGCCTTGCCGGCAGGCCTGAGTTGGACCAATCGCCTGGCCACGGACGGCTCGGTCGCGGTTCTGGGACAGATCGCCGCGCCGCAACTGCGCAACCCGCAGGTGCTGGCCAATGGCAGCTTCCAGTTCGCCTTCACCAACGCCGCCGGCGCAGCATTCACGGTGTTCACTACCACCAACGTCGCGTTGCCCTTGAGCAACTGGACCGCCCTCGGCCCGCCGACGGAGCCCTCCCCCGGCCAATACCAGTTCACCGATCCCAACGCCACGAACCAACCGCGGCGCTTTTACCATG
This sequence comes from Candidatus Paceibacterota bacterium, assembly GCA_035452965.1. Taxonomy (NCBI): domain Bacteria; kingdom Bacillati; phylum Minisyncoccota; species Minisyncoccota bacterium. The sequence goes on from DAOTCE010000012.1 coordinate 60,967, forward strand.
TGCGCTCGCCGTGACAGCCGCAACGGGCGCCGGGGCGCCGAACCTGTTCAGCCTTGCGCCCCTTGCCGAGGGACAGGTTGCCGGCGCGGCGCGCCCGCGTTCGGTCACGCCCGCAAGTTGAGGGTGCTGGGCCCCATCGTCGGGTTCCTCATCTTAGCCGCGGAGCGGGCTGTTGCGGGCACTTGGGATGGCGGCGGCACCAATAACAACTGGACCACCGCCACCAATTGGGTCGGCGACGTAGCCCCCGCCCCGGGCGATGACCTGGTGTTCGCCCCCGGGGCGGCACGGCTTTCCCCCTACAACAGTTCCCCCGCCGGCACGACATTCAACGCGATCATCTCCTCGGACGGGGCCTATATGCTGGATGGCAATGCCATCGCCCTCAACGCCGGGATCCTCGCCACGAACGGCGCGAACACCTGGCTGATGAACTCAGTCACGCTGAACTCCAACCAGTCGTTCACAGTGAACTTTGGCAGCGGCCACGACCAACTCAATGTCACCGGCGCGGTGGATCTGGCCTCCGCCACGCTCAACGCCTCGCTCGGATTCACGCCCTCCGTCGGCGCCGAGTTCGTCATCATCAACAACGATGGCGCCGACGCGGTCGCGGGCGCCTTCGCCGGGCTGCCGGAGGGCGATTATCTGCCGATCGGCGGCGCGAGCCTCCGCATCACCTACGCCGGCGGCGCTGGCCACAACGACGTGGTGCTGCTCCGCACCAACGCGCCGCCCGCCAGCATCCACTCCGTCACGCGGCTGGGCGGCGGGCAGATCCAGTTCCAGGGCCTGGGCGGGTCCAACCTGGACGACCCTCACGCCCCCGGCTCCGAGTCTGGGCACGAACCACGCGCTTACCAATGTCGTTGGCGAGCATAAGTCTTACCGCCTCATCAATCCATAAACCGAATCAGTCCCCGTATCATGAACTCACCACCAATCCCCACCAACAGTGGACCATCGAGCAAAAGCTATGACCTGACGGCAGGAGAGGAGGCAGGGCTATGAAAAAGCTATGCCTGTTGTTGTTGTTAAAGGTCAAGTTCGCCCGTGCGGATGGGGGACCCGGCAACGCGCTGCTCTTCGCTCATACGGTTCACTCCGTTTCCGTGCCGCACGCCATTGCGCTTAACGCGTATCCGTTTACGGTCACGGCCTGGTTTCAGTGGGAGATCCCTGAGGACACGCTGTTGGTCCGAAAATACGACGGTGCTTTCAACGGCTGGCGGATTCGAATCGTCAACGAGCGGCTTTACGCTTCGTATTTTGCCAGCAGCACAAACTTCGTCTCGGAAGGCGCCTTCGGCCTCGACGGCGGATTCGTGGGCGATCCTGACTGGCATCACTTCGCCTTCACGGTGGATGCCAACGGCGGGAAGGTGTATCTGGACGGTGTCCTCACGGCGTCCGGCGCGTGGTCGGGCACGCCGGCTGCGGCAACCACGAGCCACAACCTGATTCTGTGCGGCTCCGATCTGCCCGTAATAGGCAACCTTCGGCTGGATGAGGTAAGCTTGTGGAATACGGCGTTGAGCCAGGCCCAGATTCAGTCGAATAAAAATCGCAGCCTGGCCGGGAACGAACCGGGGTTGGTGGCCTATTATCGCTGCGATGAAACCAACGGCTCCAGCACCCTGGGTGACAGCGCGCCGGCGGGTGGGTTGAACCACGGCTCGTTCACGCCGTTCACCGTGCTGTTCGGGCAGTCGCAAGTTTTCCCGTTTACGCCCTTTGTGGAGACGCTCCCTGCGACCGCCGTCAGTGCGGACAACGCGACGTTGAACGGCGTGGCCAACCCGGCGGGCACGAACACCAGCGCGTGGTTCGAGTGGGGCGCGACGACCAATTATGGCAGCACCACGGCCCCGCAGCCGGTCGGCAGCGGGATGGGAAACGTGAACTTCAATCAGGTCCTGGGCGGGCTCTCGGGCGGTGTGGTGTGCCATTTCCGAGCCGCGGCCTCCAACGCCCTGGGCGTGGCGTTGGGCGTTGATCAAAGTTTCAGCGTTCCACTCTTCACCCCGGTCAACTTCAATTTCGCCCAACTGCATCGCGGATCGTTGGCCTGGGGCGACCATGACAACGACGGGTTTCTCGATCTCCTGATAACGGGCCTGGACGACAGCCCGTACACAGTTCTTTTTCGATACACGGGGACCAACTTCGCCCCGGTGCTTACACCGTTCCCCGGCGTCACGGGCGATACCCGAAACGGCGCTGCCGCCTGGGGCGACTTCGACAACGACGGGCGATTGGACGTCGCGTTAAGCGGCTCCACGCATCCGAGCGTACTCAGCTTGGTCGGCCAGGTCTGGCGCAACTACGGGTTGGGCTTTTCGAACATTCAGGCCGGCATCTCGGGTGCCGTCAGCGGATCCTTGGCATGGGGAGATTATAATAATGACGGGCGCTCGGACCTTCTGATGGCGGGATATCCCGTGGGATGCGCGATTTGGAACAATTCCCCTTTCGGGTTTGCGGTTGCGTATGCGGGGATCGATTATGTCTATGACGGAGCGGCGCGGTGGGGTGACTACGACAACGACGGACGGCTGGACATTCTGGCGGCAGGTCTGGGCGGCGCCAAATTGTGGCGGAACACCACCAACGGTTTCATCAACAGCTCCATCCAACTGCCCCTCGTGAGGGATGCTTCGATTGCCTGGGCTGACTATGACAACGACGGCCGGTTGGATTTCTTTCTCACCGGTTTGGATTACGCCAACAACTGGCACTCAGAACTATGGCGCAATACGGGCAGCGGTTTCAGCCATGTTCCGACACCAGGACTGCCGGGGGTCTACCACGGCGCGGTGGCCTGGGGCGACTGCGACAACGACGGCCGCCCCGACCTCCTGCTTACGGGAGCGACCACCACCAATGCCGCCGGCCAACCCAGCGGAAGTGTATCCCAACTGTGGCGAAACACCGCCGGCGGGTTTGTCAACAGCGGCCTGGATCTTCCCGGCGTCGCCTACAGCGCGGTCGCGTGGGGCGATTACGACAATGACGGAAAACTGGACTTCGGCCTGATGGGGGCCACGAACCTTATCGGAGGCGGGGTGGGCGGGAACCTCACGCAGATCTGGCGCAACAATACCGGGGGTCCAAACCACGCGCCCTCGCCACCGGGAGGGCTGAGCGCAAGCGCGGCCAATGGAATTGTGACGCTCACCTGGAATGCCGCCAGCGACACGGAAACGCCCTCCAGCGGATTGACCTACAACCTGCGCATGGGCACCGCTCCGGGCGGCTCCGATCTCATCGGGCCAATGGCCGCCGGCAGCGGGCTGCGGCTTCTCCCGGAAATGGGCAATCGGCAACTGGCCCGGTGCTGGTCCACTGCCGCGCTGCCCGTGGGCGTGCCGCTTTACTGGAGCGTGCAGGCGGTCGACTCCGCGTTCGCCGGATCACCCTTTGCGCCCGAGGCCGGTTTCAGATTGGTTCAGGCGCCACCGCTGTTGACGGCAGTCACAAACACCAGCCTCCCTTTCGGCGATACGAGCGGCGATGGAATCGTGGATCAACTGGAATTGAACGTCGTCCTTTCGAATTATTTCGCGACCAGCCCGTGGCTTCACCTGACCAACGTCGCCGGACTCGGCGGCACCAACGTGACCTTTGCCCTCACCGACGATCCGGTTGCCGGCGCGTTCGGCGTGGAATACACCACCAACTTCGCGGACTGGCATTTCCTCGGGCCCGCCACGCCGCGGTATCTCTTCACCGACACCAACGCCCCTGCCGTTCCGCAGCGCCACTACCGCCTGCGCTGGCCGTGATGCCAAACCGTATCCCAATTATGAATACCATGCGGTTCATCCTTGCCGCGACACTGTTCGCGACCACTGCTCTCCACGCCCAAGTCGTGGCCGACGGCGCGACCAATACGCTCGCCAACGTCACCAACACGTTCACCGGCGACGTGACCGTGAGCACCAATGGCTCCTTCACCCTGCTCGCGCTCTCCGACAACGCGCTGCTGACCAACTCCGTCAACGGCATCATCGGCCGCAACGCCACGGCCAAATCCAACGAAGTGCAACTCACCAGCCCCACCGCCCGCTGGCGGATGGGCGGCTCGCTCTTCATCGGCAGCAACGGGTCGCTGAGCCGGCTGATCATCAGCAACGGCGGGTGGGTCGAAAATGTCAGCGCCCGGCTCAGCTTCGCCGGAGCCGTCGGCAATCAGACTGTGAGCAGCAACAACTTCGCGCTCATCACCGGCGCCGGTTCGGTGTGGAGCAACCGCAACGATCTGGATGTGGGCCAATCCGGGCGGGATAACCGGATGGTTGTGAGCGACGGCGGCCGGGTGGTAAGCCTGACCGGGAGCGTGGGCGAGAATGGGGGAGCCAGCAACAATCTTGTGCTGGTTACGGGAAACGGGTCGATTTGGAGCAACTCGATGAATTTGCGGGTGGGGGTTCAGGGATCAAGCAACCGCCTGGTGGTGGAAGCCGGCGGGCGCGTGCATGCCGGCAGCGGCACGATCGGGGATTTCAGCAGCGGCAGCAATAACCAGGTGGTGGTCACAGGCCCATCCTCGCTGTGGACCAATGCCTTCGCGTTCATTGTGGGAAACCAGGCCGGCCTTAACGAACTGGTGGTCAGTGCCGGCGGAGCACTCTGGAGCGCCGGCGGCGTGGTGGGCAACAACTTCGCGGCGGACAATCGGGCGATCGTGACCGGCCCGGGCTCGGCTTGGACCATTCCGGGCACTTTGACTATCGGCAGCTCCGGGGCCCGCAATGCGTTGATCGCGAGTGATGGCGCCACCGTGTTGGCGACCAACCTGGTCATCGGGGCCAACACCGCTTCGGCCGGCAACCGCCTCACCGTGGACGGCGGCACGCTGCGCGTGACAAACGTGTCGGTGACCGGAACGCTGGACGTCCGGCGCGGCACCAATGTTTTGAACGCCGGGTTGGTGGAAGCCGACCGGTTGCTGGTGACCAACTCGCAAGGCGGCTTTGTGTTCAACGGCGGAACGCTATCTGCCCGCAGCACCACCATCAACAACGGGCAGTCCTTCCACGTCGGCAACGGCGTCGACCGGGCCACCCTGGTTTTGGCGGGCAGCGGTTCGCACTCCTTCGCCCCGGGCGGCCTGCACATCTTTGGCAATGCCCTGCTCACCGGTAATGGCTCGGTCAGCGGCAACACGCTGCTGTTTCTCGACAGCACGCTGAGCCCCGGCGCGTCCATCGGAACCCTGGCTTTCAGCAGTTCGCCCCAGTTGTCGGGGACGACGCTGATGGAAATCAGCAGGACCGGCACGGTGTTGACTAACGACCGGGTGACCGTAACGGGCACGATCACATACAACGGCTCGCTCGTCGTCACGAACATCGGCCCGACGGCTTTGGCACCGGGCGATCGCTTCCCGCTGTTCGCGGCGGGAACTTACGCCGGGGGCTTCGGCAGCCTTGCGCTGCCACCGCTCAACCCGGGCCTGGCTTGGACCAACAAGCTGCTCGTGGACGGTTCGATTGAAGTGGTCGGCCTCATCGTGCAGACGCTGCCGGCCGCCATCGCCTCCAACACCGCCACGCTCAACGGCGTGGTGAATCCCGGCGGCAATAACGCCACGGCGTGGTTCGAGTGGGGCACAACGACAAACTACGGCAACTTCACCGCACCGCAGGCGCTGGGCAGCGGCCTCAACCCGACGAACTTCAGCCAGTTCCTCGCCGGTTTGGCTGGCGGTGTCGCGTACCATTTCCGCGCCGTCGCCTCCAACAGTTTTGGGTTGAGCTTTGGTAGCGACCAGAGTTTCATGCCGCCCGCATTCGTTGATATCGGCGCGGGGTTGCCGGGTATTGACTCGGCTCACACAACGATTCTAGTTGGGACATCCGGCTCCGCCGCCTGGGGAGATTACGACAACGACGGGCGGCTGGACGTCCTGCTGGCTGGCAATGAGATTTGCCAGATTTGGCGAAACTCCGGCGCCGGCTTGACGCTCAGTACCAATTTTACGTTATCCCTTAGCGCCTGCTCAGTCGCGTGGGGAGACTACGACAACGACGGGCGGCTGGATTTCTTGGCGGCGGGCGGAACCGGCGGGTTACCTACCGTGGGCGTTACCAAGGTCTTTCACAATACAGAAAGTGGATTCATTGACGGTAACACCAATGTCGACGCGCTGTTGTTGGGAACTTACGCCGGAGCCGCAGCCTGGGGCGACTTTGACAATGATGGGCTTCTGGAAATCCTGTTGACTGGCATTGGGATTGCCACCGATGCATTGTGGCGCAATGTTGGGAACGGGTGGTCAAATATCAATTCAGGTTTGCCGGCACCGGACAACAGTTGCGCAACGTGGGGCGATTACGACAACGACGGCCGGCTCGATGTTCTCTTGAATGGAGGACTGCCCCCGGTCTGGCGCAACGTGGGAGGTGCGTTTACCAACAGCGGTGTCGGGCCGCCGGCGATCCGGCGCGGCTCCGTGGCCTGGGGCGATTATGACAACGACGGGCACCTGGACATGTTGCTGACTGGGGCCCAATTGGCAGACGGCATCGGGGCCATATCACAGATCTGGCGCAATACCGGCCACGACTTCACCAACATTAATGCCGACCTTCCGGCGGTCTTCAGAAGCGCGGCAGCGTGGGGCGATTATGACAACGACGGCCGGCTGGACTTCGTTCTCACCGGGACAACGAATGCCGACGCCAGCGGAAGCATCGCCCAGATCTGGCGGAATACGGGCGCTGGTTTCACGAACATCAACGCAGGCTTGCCGGGGGTTTCATGCAGTTCCGTCGCCTGGGGAGACTACGACAATGATGGACGGTTGGATATCCTGATTACCGGAACGAACGCAATCTTGGGAAGAATCTCGAAGATTTGGCGCAATCAGACGCCGACACAGAACGCCCCTCCTTCGGCACCGGTAGGCCTCACCGCCACCGTCCTGGGCAGTCAGGTGATGCTGAGCTGGGATGCGGCAAGCGATGGGCAAACTCCCGCCAGCGGCCTCTCCTATAACGTGCGCATCGGTTCGACGCCCGGCGCCTCTGACATAATGGGGCCGATGGCAGGCGAAACTGGATTCCGCCGTCTTCCGCAGATGGGCAATGCGAATGGACGTTTGTTTGCGCTATTCAACACCGCATCGAGCCAGCCTTATTACTGGAGCGTTCAAGCTGTCGATACCGCCTTTGCCGGAGGCCGGTTCGCATTCGAGCAGAGCTTCAGTGTGACCAATGCTCTGCTTCTAGCTTCGGTCAATGGCGAACCCGTCGGCCCTCTTCGCGTGCCGGGCGATCAAAATAGCGACGGCATCGTGAGCCAGTCCGAACTTGCCGCAGTGCTGGAGAACCTCAACGGTGATGGCATTCTTACTGAAGCCGACCTTGACCTGGTTCTGTCGTACTATTCCCCGAACAGCCCATTCCTCCAGCTGACCAACGTCGCCGGACTCGGCGGCACCAACGTGACCTTTGCCCTCACCGACGATCCGGTTGCCGGCGCGTTCGGCGTGGAATACACCACCAACTTCGCGGACTGGCATTTCCTCGGGCCCGCCACGCCGCGGTATCTCTTCACCGACACCAACGCCCCTGCCGTTCCGCAGCGCCACTACCGCCTGCGCCGGCCGTGATATCCGACGGACCCCCACAATGAGGCCTCCACGATTCGGCTTTGCCGTAGTGCTGCTCGTCAGCAGCACTCTGAACGCCCAATCGTCGCGGATGGCGCGACCAACCCCGCCACGATCCCGGCCACCGTCCGACAAAGCTCTTCCGGTTGGCCAAACCGTGAACCCAAGGCACCGACGCAGACAGCCCGGAATATGAAAACGAAAACCCTGCCTCAGTCCATCGGGTCGGCCGCCCTGGCCGCCCTGTTGCTCATCGCGCCGCCCGCCCTCCACGCCCAGTCACCCGCTCCCTCCGGCACCGTCCTCACCATCGCCGGCAACGGCTCGCCGGGGTTCTCGGGCGACGGCGGGCCGGCCACCAATGCCATGATTCACGGGGTCAACGGTCTGGCGGTGGGGCCGGATGGCACCCTTTATTTCGCTGACACAGGCAACTTTCGGGTTCGCGCGCTTGACCCGGCCAGCGGCATCGTTCGCACCGTCGCCGGCAACGGGGGCATCGGCGACACCGGCAACGGCGGCCCGGCCACGCTTGCGCAGTTGAATCTGCCCGAACGCCTCGCCTTGGATGCGGCAGGCACGCTCTTCATCTGCGACACGGTCAACTTTCGCATCCGGCAGGTCGTCCCCGTCAGCGGGATCATTACAACCATCGCCGGCAGCGGATTCAATGGCCTCTCGACCGGCGATGGCGGGCCGGCAACCAACGCCTCGTTCACCGACATGGCATTCGTCGCAGCCGATCACCTCGGCAATGTGTTCGCCACCGACGACCACCGGCTCATTCGCCGCACCGATGCCCTCACGGGCATCATCACCACGATCGCCGGGGGTGGAGCCGGCGCTCCCGGTGCCGGCCTGGCCACGAACATGGCTTTCACCGACCTCGCGGGCATGGCCGTCGGCTATGCCGGGGAGCTCTTCTTCTCCGGCAACTACCGGGTATTCCAACTCGACCTGGCCAGCGGCCTGATGGCGCCTTACGCCGGCGGCCCCAGCGGGGGCTACGGCGGTGACGGCGGGCCCGCCACAAACGCCGTGTTCGGCGGTATCACTGCCCTGGCCGTTCCGCCCGGGGGAGGATTGCTCATTGCGGACTCGGGCAACGCGCGAATCCGCTACGTCGTGCCGGACTCCATCAGCCTGACCAACGATAGCGGCCAAACCGCCTTCCACCTGCCCTGGGTCAGCGCGCTGGCCGGTGGTCTCACCGTTGCGAACAACACCAACCTGGCTTCCGTGAATATGGGGTCGCTGACCACCGTCGGCGGCAACCTCACTCTTGGGCCCAACGCTCCCGATACGGTCGTAGACATGACCAGTCTCACCGACTACGGCTGCGGCACCAACGAGGTGACGATGACCTTGGACGGCGGCACCGTCCAGGTGACCAACGGGTTGACCCTCTGCACGAACGGCACGCTCACCGGCTCCGCCACGCTGGATGGCAGCGTGACCAATAGCGGCACGATCGAGCCCGGGTCCTCGCCCGGCAGCTTCAACATCGCGGGCAGCCTCGTTCTGCTTCCAGGCTCCCGGTTGCGCCTCGAGCTCGGCGGCCCGGAGGCGGGCTCGCAATACGACCAGCTCAACGTCAGCAATGCGGTCACCTATGGGGGCACGGTCACCGTGCAACTTATCAATGGGTTCACGCCCTCGGCGGGCCAGGTCTTCCAGCTCATCAACACCCCCAGCCGCCTTGGCGCCTTCGCCGGCGCCAGCCTGCCCGCCCTGCCCGCTGGCCTGACCTGGACCAATCGCCTGGCCGCCGACGGTTCTATTGCTGTGGTCGCGCAGGAAGTTCCGCCGCAACTGCTCAATCCGCTGGTGCTGGGCAACGGCAGTTTCCAATTCGGCTTCACCAACCCCGCCGGCGCATCCTTCACGGTGCTGACCGCCACCAATCCTGCCTTGCCCTTGAGCAACTGGACCGCGCTCGGCCCGCCCGCAGAGCCTTCCCCCGGCCAGTACCAATTCACCGACGCGCAACACACCAACGACGCCCGCCGGTTCTACCGCCTCAGCAAACCATAGACCCAAGCCAATGACCAGAAAACAAGAACAACAACCGAAAGGAGCAGTTATTATGACCATTCAATCCATCAAACCGTCCGTCGTCGAGACGCCTCGCCGAGGCGTCCGGCGGACGTTTCAGCGAAACACCCCTACCCTCGTCGCGGCGGCCCTGGTGCTGGCCCTGGCCGGCGTCTTCGTCGCCCGCACCGCCTTCGCGAGGGTCGCGAGAAACACCATTGACCCCGTCGGCATCGTGGCCCACAACGGCCGCCACGTCACGCTGACCGGGCCGATCGCGATCACCGCCGGCGAGCGGGCGCTCATGCGCGTGACGGTGACCCAGCGGACCACCGGCGCGGTGGCCGAGGGCTACGCCGTGTTCAGCGGCACCGGCGCTACCAACCAGTGGGAGATCGAAGCCGCCGTCCACGGCTGCGAACGGCTCGAGGCCGGCCCCGCCATCGCCGTGGCCCTCGCCCGCTCCGCCCGGCATGGCCGCGCCACCGACGCCCACCAATGGCTGGTGGACATCACGCTGGTCCAGGAGTAGAGCCCTCCGGGCGCATCTGGACACCGCCACCATTTTCCCCCTCACCCCGGCCCTCTCCCCCGCCGAGGGGGAGAGGGCCGGGGTGAGGGGGCTGGCGGTGGCACTGATGAGATGCGCCCGAGCCCTCCTGCAAATTCCCTGTAACCTTGACAACGCCGCGTTCGTCGATATCCTATGACCCGTTGGTGGCGAGTCCTCGGCGCCTGCCGCTGGTGCCCCGGCGGCCGGAAGGCGGTCCGGCCTCGGACTTCCCCCCGGCGCGGCGGAGAGGAGGGGCTGAAAAAGCCAGGAACATGCTTGCAACATGCAGGGAACTACGGTGGCGGTGCGGCACCGCTCCCGCTCCCCTGGCGTTCTCCTCCCGCGGATCACCCGATCACGATCAGATGCATGGACTCGGGCAGGTGCGCCGCCACCCGCGCCACCACGTTGCCCTTGAGCAGGTTCACCAGCGCCGCCCGCCGGCCCTCAGCGCTGCACGCCTGAGCCGCATCCATGCAATCCGTGGTGGCTCTTTTGAATAGTCACGGCGGAGGGAGAAGTGGCTTTTCGGCTCACCGAGCATGCGACGAGCTTATCCGGAGCCGCGCACGGGCGTCAACAGGTAGTTTGTGTCCGCTCTGCCTGGACCGACGGCTTCGCCTGGTGCTTGCATCCAACCACGCGAGGGTCTACGCTTGCTTCACCGTGAAACAGCCGTTCATCAACGTCGAGGAGAAGCCAGACAGGTTTGTTGGACGCAGGACAAAGACGCCTGACGCCTTGTCGGTTAAGACGAGCAACAAGGCTGACGCCATTGCCTGGCGCAAGTCCTTCGGCGGGGTGCACGTCCCCAAGGGCGTCCATCGCTTTCGCACACATGAGGAGGCCGACGAGTGGTTATGGCGGATGATCGCCCGTCCACGTCCGAGCTAGAGCCGCGGGAGCCCACGGTTGAGGACTTGCGCGATCTGTGCCGCGAGTTGAATCAGCGGCAGGCGCAATATGTTGTCGTGGGCGGGTTCGCGATTCGGGCTGCGGGTTACAATCGCCGCACCATGGATGTGGATCTCATTGTCGCGAGCGACCGGGAGAATGAATCGCGTGTCTTCTCCGCTCTCGCCACCTTGCCCGACAAAGCCGTCCGAGAGCTGCAGCCAGGGGAGCTCCAGCAATACAACGTCATCCGCGTGGCTGATGAAGTGCTGGTGGACCTCATGTGTTCAGCTGGGGGCATTGATTACGAAGCCGCGGCCAAGGACGTGGTGGTGCGCGAGGTGGAGGGGGTGCCCATTCCATTTGCCTCGCCGCGGTTGCTTTGGCGCATGAAGGCGGTGACGCATCGTGAGAAGGATGCCGGGGACTTGGTCTTCCTGCGGCATTGGTTCGCCGAGCGGGGAGAGGAGCCGCCGACAGTTTCATGAGACTGCCTGCATTGCCGCCAATCCTGCTGGTGCTGACTTGCTTCGCCGGCGTGACCCCGTCGCAGGCCGCCGTGCCTCCCTCCACCGCGCGCCCGCCGAACGTGCTGTTTGTGCTCGCCGACCAGTGGCGGGCGGAGGCGTTTGGGTATGCGGGGAACCCTGACGTCAAGACGCCCCACCTGGACCAGTTGCAGCGGGAGGGGGTTCACCTGGTCAACGCTGTCTCCGGGCTGCCGGTTTGTTGCCCGACGCGCGCTTCGCTGCTGACCGGGCAGCGGCCGCTCACGCACGGCGTCTTCCTGAACGACGTGCCACTTGATCCAGAGGCGGTGACAATCGGCAAGGTGCTGCGCGCGGCAGGCTACGACACGGGATACATCGGCAAGTGGCATGTGGACGGCCATGGCCGCTCGAACTTCATCCCGCGTGAGCGGCGGCAGGGTTTTGAGTATTGGAAGGTGCTTGAGTGCACGCACGACTACAATCACTCGGCGTATTACGCGGATGGCCCGGAGAAGCTGTATTGGGACGGCTACGACGCCATCGCCCAGACGCGCGACGCGCAGCAATACCTGAGGGACCACGCGCAGTCGCAGAAGCCCTTCTTTCTCTACCTGGCCTGGGGACCGCCGCATGACCCCTACTTCACGGCGCCCGAGAAATACCGGGCTATGTATGACCCCGCGAAGTTGACGCTGCGGCCCAATGTGCCTGAGGCCGGGAGCGCGAACGCGCGCAAAGTCCTCGCCGGCTACTATGCTCACTGCACGGCCCTGGATGATTGCTTCGGCGAACTGCGACGCACGTTACAGGAAACCGGGCTGGCGGAAAACACGCTGCTGGTGTTCACCTCCGACCATGGGGATATGCTGGGCTCGCAGGGCGCCACCCACAAGCAACGGCCGTGGGATGAGGCGATCCGTGTGCCGCTGCTGGTGCGCTGGCCAAAGGGCCTGGGGACGAAGGCGCGCCACCTGGATGCGCCGATCAACTCGGAGGACCTGATGCCCACCCTGTTAGGATTGTGCGGCCTGCCGGTCCCCAAGACAGTGGAGGGTCTCGACTACAGCGGGTATGTTCGCGGCAAACGGAATCCGGGCGACGGGGCAACGGTCTTCGCCTGTGTCTCACCATTCGGGCAGTGGACGCGGCGACAAGGGGGCAAGGAATACCGTGGTGTGCGGACCACGCGCTATACTTACGTGCGCGACCTGAACGGCCCCTGGCTGCTCTACGACAACCAGACCGACCCCTGCCAAACGAACAACCTCGTGAACATGCCCAAGCAGGCCAGGTTGCAGGCCAGGCTGGAGGGGCTTCTCAGCCGCAAGCTCAAGGAGCGGCACGACGAGTTCCTGTCCGGGGAGGCCTACATTAAGCAGTGGGGCTACAAGGTAGATGCCAACGGCACGGTGCCCTACGAGCGCTGAACCGGCCGCCCACCGTGGCGCCGTCGGGAAGATCAGCGCCGACGGACGTTGGCAGCTATAACTGCTTGAATCCGCCCTGACTTTGGGCGCATGCGGAACCGAAACTACTCGCGTTACGCCGCGGAGGTAGGGCATTGTGAGGACGCAATAAATGAGTGAACTATGACAAACAGAGCAACATGCGGGAAAGTCTGCGCACTATTCGGTGCGCTGTTGGTGATCGCGGGTCCACGAATCGCTGTCGCCGCCCAGGAAGTTAGCGCGTTCCGGCCTCCTTCTGTGCCGCTGGTTGCCTGCGATCCCTACTTCAGCATCTGGTCACCGGCGGACAGGCTGACCGACGCGGATACCGTTCACTGGACGGGCAAGCCGCATCGCCTCGCCAGTTTGGTGCGGATTGACGGCAAAGCGTTCCGACTCATGGGGAAGGACCCAGCCAACTTGCCCGCGCTGCCTCAGGCTGGCGTCGAAGTGCTGCCGACCCGAACCATCTGTACCTACGAGGGACAAGGTGTGCGAATCACGCTCACCTTCATGACAGCCACACTGCCGGAGGACCTGATGGTGTATTCGCGCCCCGTGACCTATGTCACATACGACCTTCGAGCCACGGACGACCAAACCCACGATATTCAGCTCTACTTTGATGCTTCCGCAGAACTTGCTGTGGACGATCCACGCAACCAACAAGTCCAGTGGTCTCAACCAGATATCGGCACCCTGGCTACGGTGAGAATGGGCTCGGTAGATCAACCCGTTCTGGAAAGGAAGGGCGACAATCTGCGAATTGACTGGGGCTATCTCTATGCGGCCGCGCCGTATTCCGAGACCACCTCACGGTGGGTCGCGGGGCGCGGGGTGCTGCAGCGGGAATTCGCACAAAACGCCCTCATCACCAGCCTTGGCATGTCCCCGCCCCCCGCCAGTGCCGACGTGCCTGCGGCGGCGTTAGTGTTCCATGTGGGGAAGGTCTTCGCCAAACCCGTCTCCCGCTGGCTCATGCTGGCCTACGACGACGAATATTCGATTCAGTATTTCAAGAGGAACCTGCGGCCCTACTGGCGGCGGAACGGGGATGACGCGGCGGCGTTGCTGAAGAAGGCGGCGGCGGAATACGAATCGCTCAAGCGCCGGTGCGAGGAGTTTGATGCGGAGTTGATGGCGGCGCTCACGAAGGCCGGCGGGGAGAAGTATGCGCGGCTTTGCGCGCTAGCTTATCGGCAATGCTGCGCGGCGAACAAGGTTGTGGCCGATGCCAACGGCCAGCCACTCATGTTCCCGAAAGAGAACTTCAGCAACGGGTGCATCGGCACGGTGGATGTGATCTACCCGATGGCGCCGCAGTTTCTGCTGTTCAGTCCGTCACTGACCAAGGCTATGCTAGTGCCGATACTGGACTACTCCGCCTCGCCGCGCTGGCGCTGGCCGTTTGCGCCGCACGACTTGGGCACTTACCCGTTGGCCAACGGCCAAGTCTATGGCGGCGGCGAGCGCACAGAGGAAAATCAGATGCCCGTGGAGGAGACCGGCAACATGCTCATTCTGCTGGCCGCCTTGGCACAGGTGGAAGGCAACGGGGACTTCTGCGCCAAGTATTGGCCGGTGCTCGAGAAGTGGGCTGATTACCTTAAGGCCAAGGGCTTCGATCCTGAGAATCAGCTCTGCACGGATGACTTTGCCGGCCACCTGGCGCACAATGTCAATCTATCCATAAAGGCGATCTGTGGGCTGGGCTCGTTTGCCCGGCTTTGCCAATACCGCGGCCAGACAGCAAGAGCGGCCGAGTTCCAAGCCATGGCGAAAGATTTCGCCCGGCGTCTGCGCGAGGTGGCACTGGATGGAGACCATTCCCGGCTGGCGTTTGATAAGCCCGGCACCTGGAGTCAAAAATACAACGCCGTCTGGGACCGCATTCTAGGATTCAACATGGGGTCCGCTGAAGATTGGCGCAGCGAAGTGGATTTCTACCTGCGGCAACTAAACCAATACGGCTTGCCGCTCGACAGCCGGAAGGACTACACGAAGCTGGACTGGACGCTTTGGACCGCCACCCTCACGCAGGACCGGGCGGACTTCGATGCGCTGCTGGACCCGGTCTATCGCTTCCTGAACGAGACCCCTGACCGGGTACCGATGACGGATTGGTATGACACGAAGACGGCAAAGAAAGTTGTATTCCAGGCGCGACCGGTGGTGGGGGGTGTATTTCTGCAGATGCTCTACGACCGCGCTGAATGGAAGAAGTGGGCGAGCCGGGACATGACGAAGGCGGCGAATTGGGCGCCCTTCTCGGCGCCGATCCCGAAGCCGACCAAGTCCGTCACAGTAGTACCAACCTCGGAGCGGGAACCGATCACCTGGCGCTACACCACGCAGGCGCCGGCCAATAACTGGTTCAAACCCGGGTTCGATGCGTCGTCCTGGAAAGAGGGGCCAGGTGGTTTTGGGACTAAGGGCACCCCGGGCGCCGTGGTCCGGACGGAGTGGAGCACGCCTGAAATCTGGCTGCGGCGCGAGTTTGTGATGCCGGAGGGAAATTGGGAAGACCTCAAGTTCCGCATGCATCACGACGAGGACGCCGAGGTGTATGTGGACGGCATCCTGGCGAGCCAGGTGCCGGGCTATGTGACGGACTACGAACCCGTCCGCATCAAGACCAAGGCCAAGGAATCGCTCAAACCGGGCAGGCATATGCTGGCCGTGCATTGCAGGCAGACCGGGGGTGGTCAGTACATTGATGTGGGGCTGGTGGACCTGCAGGAGACCAAGTAACAAACCCCGGCGTTAGCCAGTGCGAGCACGCCCCCGCCTTCAGAATCGCCGACCACCAACAGCCAGTGTGACACTCAGAGGCTTGACCTGGGCACCGGTAGTGTAAAGGCTGTTCGCCTAATGCCAGCAGCAACACCACAACCGTCCTCGCCCGACCCCGCAACCGCGACCCCCCAGCCCCGTCCGGCAGGCGGCTTCCGGTGGGTGATCTGCGCCTTGCTCTTCCTTGCCACCACGGTGAACTACGTTGACCGCCAGGTGATCGGCCTGCTGAAACCCATTCTGGAGCAGGAGTTCAAGTGGACCGAGAGCGACTATGCCAACATCGTGACCAGCTTCCAGTTGGCCTACGCCATTGGCCTGCTGCTGGTGGGGGGCATCCTCGACCGGATCGGGGTGAGGCTGGGATACACCCTGGCTATTCTGGTCTGGAGCATCGCGGCCATATCGCACGGGTTCATGCGCACAGTGACCGGGTTCTGCGCGGCGCGCTTCGGCCTGGGCGTGGCTGAGGCGGCCAACTTCCCTGCTGCGATCAAGGCTGTGGGCGAGTGGTTTCCCAAGCGACAGCGCGCGCTCGCCACCGGGCTATTCAACTCGGGCACGAACACTGGCGCACTGTTGACCCCCTTGTTAGTGCCTTGGATCTACACCCACTGGGGCTGGCCGGCCGCTTTCTATGCAACAGGCGCCATCGGCGCGCTGGTGGTGCTCCTTTGGTGGCCGCTCTATCGCTCGCCTGAACATCACCGTTTTGTATCGCCTTCCGAGCTGGCCTTCATCCGCTCCGACCCGCCCGACCCGCCCCAGAAGTATCCTTGGTTGAAGATGTTCGTGCATCGCCAGACATGGGCCTTTGCCCTGGGCAAATTCCTCACCGATCCCTGGTGGTGGTTCTATCTGTTTTGGGTGCCGACCTTCCTAAACACGCAGTTTGGCATCGCCGTTGAAGCCGGAAAGATCGGCCCGCCAATGGTGACCATCTACCTCATGGCCGACATTGGCAGCATACTCGGCGGCTGGCTCTCCGGCCACCTGATCAAGCGGGGTTGGAGCGTGAACGCCAGCCGCAAGACGGCGATGCTGGTGTGCGCGCTGGCAGTGGTGCCTATCATCTTCGCGTCGAGAGTTACCAGCATGTGGTCTGCCGTGTTTTTGATCGGCCTTGCCGCCGCCGCCCATCAGGGTTTCTCGGCCAATATCTTTACGCTGGTCTCCGACACTGTTCCCCGCAAGGCCGTAAGCTCCGTCACGGGCATTGGCGGCATGGCAGGGGCGGTGGGGGGCATGTGCGTTGCGAAGGTTGTGGGCTGGGTCCTGGACGCCACCGGCAAAAACTACCTCATCCCCTTCCTCATGGCCGGGTTTGCCTACCTGATCGCGCTGGCTGTCATTCACTGGCTTCTGCCCCGGCTTCAGCAGATGGAGATTGAGTAGCGCAGAGGGCAGGCTTAAGCAAGCCAGCCCTCGCGCTTGCGACAGCCCAAAGCAGGGCCGGCCGTAGCCAACAACAGATTATGACCAAACAACTCGGCCAGTTGGCCGTCCTCGTCCTGCTAACGCTCGCCTGCGGGGGCGACGCGATCAGCGCGCCGCCGGCAAGGCCACACAACGTCCTCCTCATTGCCATAGACGACCTTAACGACTGGGTCGCCTGCCTTGGCGGGCATCCGCAGGCGCAAACGCCGAACATGGACCGGTTGGCGGCGCGGGGCACCCTGTTCCGGAACGCGCACTGCCAGTCCCCCCTGTGCAATCCCTCGCGCGCCAGTCTGCTGACTGGGCTGCGACCCAGCTCCACCGGCATATACGGATTGGCGCCGGGGATTCGCGACGTGGCTCGCACCCGCGGTTGCGTCACGCTGCCGCAGTATTTCGCCCAGCACGGCTACTTTACTGCTACCTTCGGCAAGATATTCCACGATGGTTCCATCCCTGCACCGTTGCGCACCAACGAGTTTAATGTCTGGGGTCCGGCTCCTGGCATGACCATGCCGCCGGTGAAGTTCGTCAATACCCCTTTACCAATGCGTCTCATGGACTGGGGCGTCTTCCCCAAGGACGACCGAACCCAGGCGGATTGGCGCATCGCCGACGCCGCCATCGCGCAGATCAAGTCCTTGCCGCCCGACAAGCCCTTCTTCCTCGCCGTCGGCTTTCGCCTGCCGCACGTGCCCTGCTTCGCCTCGCAGCAGTGGTTCGACCGCTTCCCGCCCGAAGAGCAGATCCTCCTCCCGCCCGTCAAGCAGCGCGACCGCGACGACACCCCTGAGTTCTCGTGGTATCTCCATTGGAAACTGCCCGAGCCCCGCCTTTCCTGGCTGAAGCAGTCCGGTCAATGGCGCGCGCTCGTGCGCGCCTATCTTGCCAGCACGACCTTCATGGACAGCCAGCTCGGCCGCGTCCTCGACGCCCTCCAGGCCACCGGTCGCGGCGATCACACCGTCGTCGTCCTCTGGTCCGACAACGCCTGGCACCTGGGCGAGAAGGCCATCACCGGCAAAAACTCCCTCTGGGACCGCTCCACCCATGTGCCGCTCATCTTCGCCGGTCCGGGGACGGGGCAGGGGGCGCAGTGCTCGCAGCCTGCCGAGTTGCTCGACATCTATCCCACGCTGGTTGAACTCTGCGGCCTGCCGGCCAAGGCTGAACTCGAAGGGCACAGTCTTGTGCCGCAGTTGAAAGACCCAACGGCTTTTCGTTCCTGGCCCGCCATCACCAGCCACAACCAGGGCAACGACACTGTGCGCACCGAGCATTGGCGCTACATCCGCTATGGCGACGGTTCCGAGGAGCTATACGACTACCGCAGCGACCCGAATGAGTGGACTAACCTTGTTGCCGACGCGAAGTTTTCCGCGACGCGGAAGGAGTTGGCCCGGTGGCTGCCAAAGGCCCCGGCTCCTCCTGCGCCGGGCAGCGCGCACCGGGTGCTGGTCAAAAAGAATGGTGTCTGGCTTTGGGAAGGCAAACCCATAAACCCAGCGGAGAAGGATGAATAACGTGCCAGCGCGCGTGACGTCTCTGAAAGCTGTTCCTCAAGATTGCGGGCGCCCCTGCGAGCAATAGCGGCTGTCCTCTGGCGATTTGCGTGACTGCCGCTGGCACATTCGATGCTTCCAACCGGTGCAGGGCTGGAGGCTGGTACGGAAATGCCGCAGTTCAAGGTGAGCCATCGGTTCTGCCTGCATTACTCGGCCGGTTGGCGGAATTTAGGAATCGCCAGATCGGGAACGAAGCATTGGACGGCTTGGAGCAGTTCTCTGAGGAAGGGGGGATGGCGGTTAGGCCTTAAGGCGACAAGGAAAGAGAGCCGCCGACCGCGTGGATCTGGGATCGCAGTGCGCCCGCTTTTTCAGATGCTTGAATTCAGCAATGGTGGTATCAAGGTGGCGCAGTGACAGAAGTCCCTTCTGCATTTGAAGCATACGTGACCCACACAAGCCGTGGCGAGGAAGTGGTTTGGGGCCGGATTGTCTTCGAGGGATGGCGGCTGCGGTTCGAGTCAGAGGGGATCCAGCTCGAAATCCCGCTGGTGAACCTGCGGATTGAACGGGAGGAATCAGCGGCTCGAGGGGTTGCCTTCTACGACGACGGCCAGCCGGAATGGGTGGTTCATACGCCGGGAGAGGAGATACTAACGCACGGCTCGCTCCTGCAACAGCCGCATACCCGGAACCAGATTCGCGCGCTGCAAAGCGGCCAGGAGTTGAAGCGGCGGCTCAAGATGGTCGGCGGTTTCCTGGCCGGTTTTGCCTTGGTCGCACTGCTGGTATCCCTATTGATGGGTTTCATGGTGCGCTCGCTCGTAACCCGGATTCCAGTGGGATGGGAGCAGGAGTTGGGCGACAAGGTGCTGGCTGAGTTAAAGGAGAAAGAGACGTTCATCACCGACGCGAAGATGCAGACGAACCTGGCCTGGAGCGTGGCCCCGCTCATGCGCGCGGTGCCTACGAACGCGCTGGGGTTCAAGTTCTACCTGCTGCAAAGCCCGCTGCCCAATGCGTTTGCACTGCCAGGCGGGCATGTGGTCGTGTCCACAGGTTTGATGGACCTGGCGGAGCGCCCGGAAGAAATCGCCGGCGTGGTGGCGCATGAACTGGCACATGTGACCCGGAAACACGGCCTGCGGAAGATCATCTCTTCCGCCGGGCCCTACCTGCTGTGCCGAATGTTCATGCAGGGGAACAGTGGATTGCTGGGAATGCTGGCCGGTGGCTCGCAGGTGATGGTGTTCCAGAGCTTCTCCCAGGAATACGAGATCGAAGCCGATGACGTGGGTTGGCAGTACCTGTTGGCGGCACGTATAGACCCGCGCGGCCTGCCTGACATGTTGAGAAAACTCGAGGCGGAGGAGAAGCGAATGAGGCTCATACACCTGGCGCCGCAGGCGTTGAGCAGCCACCCGGCCACGGAAAAGCGCCTTAGGCGATTCGATGCAAAGTGGTACAAGTTGAAAGATAAGTCGGAGTTTATCCAGTATGAGAAGCAACATGAGGATTAGATGCCAGAAGAACGCCGCGGTGATGGCCTTGGGATGCCTGTTGGTGCAGGCAAACGCGCAGGGACAGGCGGCGGATCAGGCCGGCGGTTTGCGGTGGCATGACGCGCGCACGTTGACCGTAGAGGGCAAAGGCTGGAGCGATACAAAGCAATTTTACGACCGCCTGCCGGCCCGCGCGGAAGGTATAGTGCGCGGGGCGGTTTGGGGGTTGAGCCAGGATTCGGCGGGCATCGCTGTCCGCTTCGTCACGGACGCCGCTGCGATTTCGGCTCGATGGACGTTGCGCCGGGAGCGATTGGCCATGGCGCACATGCCCGCCAGCGGCGTAAGCGGCGTGGACCTCTATGTCAAAGAGAGGGGTAAGTGGCGTTGGCTGGGCGGCGGTCGGGCGGAGAGGTTTCCCACGGAGGAAAAGGAACTGGTGAAGAGCATGAAGCCGGCGCGGCGGGAATACCTGCTTAATTTGCCGCTTTACAACGGAGTCGAATCAGTGATGGTTGGCGTGCCACTCGACGCGAAACTTGAGCCGGCGGCGCGCCGGCCCGAAGGGCAAGGGCCCATACTGTTCTATGGCACGTCCATCGTGCAGGGTGGTTGCGCCTCGCGCCCGGGCATGGCACACCCGGCGATACTGGGCCGGCGCTTGGACCGGGCGCACATCAATCTGGGATTCTCAGGCAATGCGTGGAGTGAGCCGGAAATGGCGCAACTCCTGGCGGAACTGGACCCTGCGGTGTATGTTCTCGACCCGCTCCCGAACATGAAAGAAGAGTGGGTGGTGCCGCGGTTGGAGCGGTTCGTGGCGATCCTGCGCGGCGCCCATCCAAAGACGCCGATCGTGCTGGTGGAGAATATCGCTTATCCCGACGGCGATTATGTGGGGCCGCGGGGCGAGCGGTACATGAAGGCCAACGGACGGCTGCGCGAACTGCATCGGCGCTTGGTGCGGGCGGGTGACCAAAGGCTGCTTTACGTTCCAGCGGCTGGGTTGCTCGGCACGGATACTGAAGGGACTGTGGATGGGACGCATCCGACGGATCTTGGCTTTATGCGAATGGCCGACGCACTCGAGCCAACGCTCCAGCGCGCACTGAAGCTGCGGCATTAGCGAGTCGCGTTTCGGGCTGCCGTTCGAAGGTTACGACCGGGTGGGCTGGTGAACCGGGGGGTGTGTCTCATGCCGTGGCTGGCTTTGCGTCGCGGGGGAGCCTGGCCTTCTCGATGCCCGGTGCGCCCTGTGTCGGCGGCGCGCGCGCCGATGCTTCGCCTTGCGGTATTGGAGATAGGCCAGATAGATGACAAGGCCTATGATAAAGACCACCGTTCCCCACATCAGCGCGGACTCGATTATATAGTATAGCTTGGGCATGGCCCCGGCCCGAACAGTAATTCTGGCGAGCCGTACGCTCGCCTAGATGTAAACTACGTCGCACAAGGCATAAATCAAACCACCAGGAGGCGCATCTGGTTAGCACCACCAGACCTGCCAGCGGGGGATTGATAGGGCGCGCAGTCCCCTGAGTACCCTGCCGTCGTAGAGGCATCCGACTGGTGGCACTGACTTGAATGCGCCCGCCAACAGCAGCGCGTATGCATGAAGCTGCCGGAGGAGCGCGGACGTCTAGCCCGCTTTGCGGATGGCGGGCCAGACCAGCGGGCCAGATGCCCGCGCGCCTTCAGGCAGACGCGCCGGACGTGACGCTTCCATAGGACATTTCATTCGACAATTGGACGGAGTTGGACTATAAATATCAGCCAGGCGCGGTCGGGAAGCGCCCCTGGGCTGAGGAGGTCCGGGACAGGGCAATCAAGGCCCAATCATGGAGTAATCATGCTCCAATCATGCTCCAATGATGCTAGCAACACCGGGACAACACGCCGGCAACCCAATCCAATCCCGCGCGTCTTCATGCATACGCGCTGCGCCAACAGGGCGGTTAGTGTTCCGGGTTTGACAATCCAACCGGCACTCACAACACTGTGCCCCAAGTTTTAGAAGCATGAAATACTACTTATCTCTGGCGGCAGTGGCGGCGGCAGTTTTGACGGCTGCGCCGGTGCCGGTTCGGGCTGACCAGCCCAACCCCTCATTGATTTACGAAACCACGCAGGAGTTCTTTGCGAGCGGCGACTTCGACCGCGACGGGCGGTCCGACTTGGTGATCGTTGACAAGGACAGCGGCAAGTACCGGCTTGCCTACCAGTTGACGCCGGGGCTCTTTTCCTGGGTGGATTGCCGGCCGAGCGGCATCAAAGGTATCGCCGGCTTTAGCATCGGCCGCGTACTGGTCAAAGACCAGGACGCCGCAACTTTCACGTCGCCCGACGCCAACGAGATTACTTTGGTGGACATCTCCAGCCCCACTGCCCCAGGCAAACCGGTAGCTGTGCCATTCACTGCCGCGCTCGGGCCGAATACGGTCGTGGCGGTGGACATCGGCGGCGAGGGCAACACGAGCCTCGACGACCTGGCCGTTGGGTCCATTTACAATTCCCCCGATCCCAGCCTGGGCGTCCTCCTGCGCAATGATCGCGCCGAGTTTCCCAAGCTGACCGAGATGCCATTGCCTGGACCAGCCGTCCGGGGCAACCGGCTTTCGCTCAAAGCGGGCCAACCGGAAGTTGTCTGCGGGCTCGTGCAGGGTGATAAAGGTGACACGCTGCGGGTAGCGGATTTCAGCGGCGGCAAACCGGAAGCGCTGGCTACCGCCGCCGACCTGCCCGGAGGCTCCGATTACGCCGCAGGCAGATTTGGCAGCTCCCCCTTGCCGGTGTTCATTGTCTATAAGCCGGGCGACAAGAGCGTGGCGGTCCGGCCCCTGGAAGAACCCACCCCCAGGAAGTTTCAGTTCGGTGCCGGTCAGAGCTTCGATCTTGGTCAGCCGGTGCGGCGGGTCATTGCGCTGAATGAAGGCGGAGCAAAGCGTCTCTTTGTCATCTTTGGGGAGGGCGAGAAGGCTGGCGTATTCAACTTTGATGGGAGCAAAGCTCCGGTGCTGGTGCAGAGCCTCGCGGCCACGAACGAGGCGTTCACCTGCGCTCTGGGCACGGCGGAGGGCTTCATGGTTTTCACCCGTCCGGCGGCGGGCAAGTTCTCCACGCGCTACCAGGCTTTCAAGGCCAGCGGCGAAACCTACACGCCTGGCCCCTTTGGCGCGTTGGCCTCCCTGGCTGACAACGACAACATTACAATCCCTGACATCCACTCGCGGATTGTCGCCAAGCAGACGGTGGTGAGTGAGAGCGAGATGAAGCCTTACACCAACACAATTCCAGGCACGCAGGTGAGTTTTGCCATGGTGCCGATTCGCGGTGGAGAGTTTGTCATGGGCAGCCCCGAAACTGAGAAGGGCCGCAAGCCGGATGAAAGCCCTCAGCACAAGGTGAAGCTCGCTCCGTTCTGGATGGGCCAGTGTGAAGTGACCTGGAACGAATATGAGCTATTCATGTATCCGGATGAGGAGAGACGCACCCGCGCCACCATCCCGACGGATGCGGCCGGAGACAAGCTGGCCGACGCGGTCACCCATCCTTCCAAGCCTTACGTCGAGATGAGTTTCGGCATGGGGAAGGACGGCTTTCCGGCCATCGCCATGACGCAGCACGCCGCGAACAAGTATTGCCAGTGGCTCAGCGCCAAAACGGGCCAGTTCTATCGCCTGCCGACCGAGGCCGAGTGGGAATACGCGTGCCGCGCCGGCACGACGAGCGCCTATTTCTTCGGGGACGATGTTGCCAAGCTTCCCGAATACGGCTGGTATGAGATGAACAGTGACTTCAAGTACCAGAAGGTCGGCAAGAAGAAGCCCAATCCCTGGGGCCTGTATGACATGTGCGGGAATGTCGTCGAGTGGGTGCTCGATCAGTATGATCCGGAGTATTACAAACAAGGCGGCGCCAACGGCAATGCGGTCGAGCCGTGGAATAAGGCCACCAAGCCCTATCCGCACTCGGTGCGCGGCGGTTCGTGGGACGATGAGGCGACCATGTGCCGCAGCGCGGCGCGGCGCGGTTCGGACCGTTCCTGGAAGATGCAGGACCCGCAGTTGCCCAAGAGTGTCTGGTATTTCTCGGACGCGCAGTGGGTGGGCTTCCGCATTGTGCGCCCGCTCAAAGTGCCGCCGCCCGAGGTGATGCAGAAGTACTGGACAAGTGGTGTGGAACGGGACTGAATTACCCGTGCCGACGCTGCGTCATTATGAACAATGGCTTTCGCTCGCAAGCTTACAGTTGATAACCATAACCTAAAACGTCCTATGCAAGATCATACCACCAATCCATCCAGTGCGGTTTCGCGCCGCCAGTTCCTCATGCACTCAACAATTATTGCCGCCTCCGCGGCGGCGGTGAGTTTCCCCACGGTGCTGCGCGCTCAGAACAAACAGTCCATCAATGCGGTGATCATTGGCTTGGGCGGGCGCGGCAGTGGTGCCGGCCGCGACTTTATGGAAGCGGCCAAAGCCGCCGGGGTGGACGGCAAGATTGTCGGCGTGGCCGACATCTTCCCCGAGTCGGCCAAGAAGGGCATGGATAATTTCGGCCTGCCTGAGGCCAAGTGCTTCAGCGGCTTTGACGCCTTTCAGAAGGCGCTGGCCTTGCCCGGCGTCAACTACGCCATCCTCGCCACGCCGCCGGGCTTCCGCGCGGCGCACTTCAAGGCGGCCATCGAGGCCGGCAAGCATGTCTTTATGGAGAAGCCCGTGGCGGTGGACGGGCCCAGCTGCCGGATGATGTACGCCGCGGCCGAACTTTCGAAGCAGAAGGGACTCAAGGTCGTCGCCGGAACGCAGCGCCGCCACCAGGCTCCCTATCTTGAAACCGTCAAGCGCATCAAGGACGGCGCGATTGGGGACGTGGTCACGCTGCGCGCCTACTGGGTCAACGGCGGTCCCATCTGGCACCGTGGCGAGCACGGCGCGACGGAACTCGAGCGCCAGATTCGCAACTGGTACCACTATATCTGGCTATGCGGAGACCATATCTGCGAGCAGCACGTGCACAACATTGACGTCTGCAACTGGATCGTAGGCGACCACCCGGTGAAGTGCTGGGGCATGGGCGCCCGGCAGCAGTTGATTGGTCAGTCCGGCGAAATCTGGGACAACTTCGCCGTCGAGTACGAATACCCCAACGGCGCCCGCATGTACAGCTACTGCGGCCAGATCAAGCGCGAGTGGTCCTCCGTCAGCGAAGGCGTGCAGGGCACCAAGGGCACTGCCAATCCCGGCGGCCACATCCAGCCCAAGGACGGCCCGATGTGGCGCTACCGCAAGCAGGACGGCGAGGTCAGCCCCTACGTGCAGGAGCACATTGACCTCATCAATGCCATCGTCAAGGACACCGAGCTGAACGAGGCCAAGCAGGTTACCGACAGCACGCTTACCGCCATCATGGGCCGCGAGGCGGCTTATAGCGGCGCTGGCGCGGATTGGGACACCGTGCTCAACTCGACGTTCTCCTATGGTCCCGAACTTCTCTACAGCGATTGCGCGGGCATGCAATGGGGAGGCTTCCGCGTGCTCCAACCACCCATGCCCAACAGCCACAATGTCTTCAAAAATCCACCAGTGGTCCCGGTGGCCAAGGCGTGATTGGCCCCACGGGATGAATTGGTTTCAGGGCCGGCCGAATGGGCCGGCCCTTCCTTTTTCCGAGCGGGAATGAAGCCTCCAAATTCAGTTATCTTGGCCTTTGGGTTAAGGGTCTTGTCCCTTCTCGTCGCCTTGTTGCTTCTGGGAGGCTGCCGCACCGCGCCACCAGAGGCAGCTCTGCACCGATTTGAATTCCGCCACCCGGCGATGGGCACGCTCTTCACCATCACGCTCTATGCCCCGGACGCGGCCAGCGCCGAAGCCGGTGCGCACGCGGCTTTCAAGCGCGTTGATGTGCTCGAAGACATCATGAGCGATTACCAGGCCGACAGCGAACTGAACCGCCTCCGGGACCAGCCGTATGGCAGGCCGGTGCCGGTCAGCGCGGAGTTGTTCGATGTGCTCCAGCGCGGCCTGAAGATCGCCAGGCTTTCGGGCGGCGCGGTTGACCCCACCATCGGCCCTTACGTCCGATTGTGGCGGTTCGCCCGCAAGCGGCACGTGCTGCCTGCGCCGGAGGAAATCACCGTGGCCCGCGCGGCGGTGGGGTGGCAGAAGTTGCGGTTGGACCCGCGCGCGCGGACGGTCACGCTGCTCGCGCCAAACATGCGGTTGGACCTGGGCAGCATCGGCAAGGGCTACGCCGCCGACCAGGCGCTGCGACTGCTGAAGGACGGGGGCATAGACCGGGCTCTGGTCGCGGCCAGCGGTGACATCGCCATCGGCAAACCGCCCCCGGGTCAGCGCGGCTGGAGGATCGCCATTGCTCCATTTGAGGGAGCCACCAATAGCCTCCCGCGCACCCTGCTGCTGCGCAATGCCGGTATCTCGACCTCGGGCGACACCGAGCAGTTCATCGTGATCAATGGCACGCGCTACTCGCACATCGTGGACCCGGCGACGGGCCTGGGCCTGACGCATCGCATTCAAGCAACCGTGATCGGCCCCGACGCCACCACGACCGATTGCCTCGACACCGCCGTGAGCCTCCTGGGCGTGGAGCGCGGCCTCAAGCTGATAGAATCCTGGCCGCGCACTTCGGCGTTGATTGTGGTCAAGGAGGACAGCCAAACCAGCCACTTCGCCTCGCGCCAGTTCCCCGAGTCACTTCCAGTCAGGTAAGGACCTCTCGCCGGACGGTCCGTAGTGGAGCGGAAGCGCGCGCCGCGTTTCCGTGCCCCCGTTTGACGGCAGCTCGTTGTGGTTTATCTTGCGTCGCATGAACGTTTCTTCGGCATGCAACAGGCACGCATTGATTCTGGCGTTTCTGGTCGCGCTGGGAACCGTCGCCCTGACCGCGGCACCGCCCCCAGCCGGGCAGCAGCCCAAGGAACCGCCGGCCGTGCTGGCGCCCGAGCTGGTCGGCGGCTCGTGGCTTAACCTTCCTCCAGGCACCAAGCTCACGCTGGCTGCCCGCAGGGGCAAAGTGACCATCGTCCACTTCTGGACCTACGGCTGCATCAACTGCCGCCGCAACCTTCCGTTCTATGCCACCTGGCAGAAGCGTTATGCTGCCAGGGGCG
This sequence comes from Candidatus Paceibacterota bacterium, assembly GCA_035452965.1. NCBI lineage: Bacteria > Bacillati > Minisyncoccota > Minisyncoccota bacterium. Next base: position 88,374 of record DAOTCE010000012.1, read on the forward strand.
TGCTGGTGATCGGCATCCACAGCCCCGAGACTACTGGTGAAGCCAAGCTGGAAAACGTGACCAGGAAGGTGAAGGAGTTCGGCATCACCTACCCGGTGCTGGTGGATTCAGAGCGTCAGAACTGGAACCGCTGGGGCCAGCGCGTCTGGCCTGCCATCTGCCTCGTGGATAAGCAGGGCCGCGCCCGTTACGGTTGGGAGGGTGAACTCGAATACAAGGGTGCCGGCGGCGCCGGCAGGATGAGCCAACACATCGAGGCACTTCTTAAGGAATAAGCCCTCATTCAACCCTGATGCGATAGAACCGGCTTCGGCCGGGCGGGCTGGTGTCCTCTATCAGGATGGGTGCGCCCACCCCTGCCTGCCGGGATAACTCGAGCCAGGCCGAGTCAGTGAGATTGGTTTTGTATTCCACGACGTAGATAGCGCCGTCCACCGTCGGAAAGCTGAAGCCCACCGCGCTGGTCGTTCCGGCCGTGGCAGTCAGTCTGGGCGGTGGCGCGTACAGGGCTCGCACCCGGTAGAACCTTCGCATGCCAGCTGCGCTGCTGTCCGTAACGACCTCCAATCCGCCGGCGCCGAAGCGCCGCTCCAAATCAATCCACGCGCCAGTGATCACGCTGTCCCTGTATTCGACGATGTAAAGGACCCCAGCGATGCTCTGGAAGCTGAAGTGGAATCCGCCGCCCGCCACATCGAGCGACTCCAACTGCGGCTGCGGAACTGCCACCGTCACCACGGCTACGGCGCTGGTGGCGGCGCCGAAGTCATTCAGCGCCACGAACTGGTAGTTGCCGGCGTCCGCAGGCAGCACGTTGGTCAGTGCGAGCCAGGCGTTGGTTTGCCCCGCCAAAGGCGCGCTGGTGCGATACCACTGATAGCGCAAAGGCAGCCCACCAACGGCCAGTGCGTTGAATACGGCGCTTTGTCCGGCCACGATTGTGCGGCCCAGCGGCGGCCGGGCAATACGCGGCGGGATCGGCGGCGCGGTGGGGTCGGGCACCAGGCCAAGGCTGAGGGTGCCGCCCGCGTCCAGCGCCAGCACGTTGGTTGCATACGGTGGAACCGGCAGTTGGGCATAGTTGGTCAACCCCCAACCCACGAGGGTTCGATCTGCCCGAATGGCCAGGCTGTGCGTGGAGCCAGCGGAGATGGCCAGCAGATTGGTGGCGTCGGCGGGCGGCGGGCCGTAGTACGGCGCGCGGGCTTGGTCGTTGGTGATGATGATGCCAGCGGCGGAGCCATCGGCCCGCAGGGCGAGCGACTGGCTCCCGCCGGCGGCAATGGCCACAACGTTTGCCGCGTTGCTCAGGGCAGCAGCCTGGCCGTTGTTGTTCCGTCCCCACCCTACCACTATGCCATCGGCACGCAGCGCGAGGCTGTGGCTATCACCTGCGGCGATGGCGATGACATTAGTGGCGGCGGGCGGCACGTTCGTTTGGCCGTAAGAGTTGCCGCCCCAGGCAATGACCGTGCCGTCGTCGCGCAGGGCAAGCTGATGGGTTCCTCCGGCGGCGATTGCCACGATGTTGCTATTGGTGAGAGCCGGCGGCAACGACGGCGTGGTGGTGCCATACCAATGCACAACATTGCCGTCCAATCGCAACGCCAGATTGTTATCCGCCTTTAGTGGCCCCGGCCCGCCGCTCGAAATGGCGACGATGTCCACGGCATTGGAGGGGACCGCGCCGACGCCGCCCCAGCCCACCAGGGCGCCGTCCGCCCGCAAGGCCAGGCAAGGATAAGGGACGGTGCAAAGTCCCGCCGCGATGGCAATCACGTTGGTCGCCGATGGTGGAATCGCCACCGAAATCCCCTGGCCCGGGCCCCGGTTGTTCACGCCCCAGAGGAGGACGGGAGAAACCACCAGCGTGACGTTAGTGCTGAAGACACCCCCGACCGCGTTGCTGACGGCGGCGCAGTAGCTCCCGCTCAAACCGGCGTTTACGTTGGTCAAAGTGAGCGAGAAGGCGGTCGCCCCAGCCAGGTTGGTGCCGTTCCGTTGCCACTGGCACGACATTGGTTCCGAGCCCTTGGCAGCCACCGTGAAAGAAACGGTTTGCCCGACGGACGCGACTTGCGAGACGGCCTGCGTTGTGATCGTCGGGACAGCGGGCAAAACAGTGAGCGTGGCGACGGAACTGGTGATTGCGCCGTAGATGTTGGTGATGACCACGTCGTAATCGCCGGCACTGGTAGATTGGACATTGGTCAGAGAGATGGAGGAGCCTGTTTTCCCGAGCAGTTCGCCCTGGTTGAAGCGCCACTGATAGGAGAGCGCCGCCAGACCGGATGCACTTACACTGAAGCTGACGTTGGTCCCCGCCTGCAGAGTCCGGCTCCCTGGCTGGACGGAGATGATCGGCGGGCCGATGACAGTGAGGGTAGCGACCGAGCTGGTCGCCGCGCCGAGCAGGTTCGTGACCACGACGCGATAGTCGCCGACATCCTGAACACCGATTCCTGAGATCGCCACTGTAGGAGTGGAGACGCCGGCGATTCGCCCCTCGTCGGCCAGATCCACTCCGTTCTTCTGCCACCGGTAGGCCAACGGCTCGTCTCCCACCGCAGCCGCCGTGAACACGGCGTTGCTGAACACTATGGCGCTTTGGCTAAACGGCGGCACGACAATCCAGGGCGCGTGCTGCCGTTCGTAAGCGCCCAGGTCCACAGCCCCGCCCACCACGCGCGGCGCACCTTCCACATCCCGGCTGCCCGTTACAAACGCATTGTCCCCGGTGTCAATGCACGGAGAATTCGTCTCCAGATGGTAATCTCCACCGCCCAGGCTTATGAAAGCCGGCCCGTTGGTAATATTCCCGCTGCCCGCAGGGAGCGGTTCTGTGCAGCAACTGGTGAAGGTTCCATACCCGGAGAGATAGTTGTTGTGGATGGCGCCGAAATCGTTCGTGTTGTAATAGATAACGCAGTTGGTCGCATTGCAGTGGGCGGTGCCGCCGCCGATCAAGGCCGAATTGCGAACAATGGTGCAGTTGAGCAGGGTGCTGACATAAGCCCCGCCGCCCTGGCCGCCCGAAGAGGCCTCCCAGGCGGAGTTGCCGCTCAGGACGCAGTTGACGAGCGCGCCGTTGTAAACGCCGCCCCCATAGGCGCAGCCGGTATTTCCACTGACAATGCAGCCGGACACCAGCGCACTGGACGATTCGCAGCGGATGCCTCCGCCGCTACTGTCATACAAGCTGCTTTGGTAATGGCCGAGATAGTTACCACCACCGGAAAGGGTAAAGCCCGACAGCGTCGAGCCGCTCCCCAGCCACGCGCAGCGGGTGCCATAGTAGTGGTGGTTGGGCGGGACATCCCCGAGGATCGTGGTCACGCGCGGGCCGTTGAGCGCCACGACCGTCACCTGGTTGGTCATCACCACGCGATTCCACTTCGTGCCGCCGACGACGCGTCCGCCGGTCTGGTAAACGCCATTGGTGACGACCACCCAGTCATGAGGAATGCCGGCATCGATCGCATCCTGAATGGCGGTCGCGGCGGTCGCCCAGGTGGTGTAAGGCGGCGCGGGCGTGGGATTGGCGGCATTCACATAGCGCACCGTCGCAAGCGTCAGGTTTGCGACCGCGCTGCTGGCGGTGCCGAGCGTGTTGCTGACCACGAGCGTGTAGCCGCCCACGTCGTTGGACTGCACGTTCTGGATCACTAACGTTGGCGTGGTCGCGCCGGTGATCCGCCCGTCATCGGACAGCGGGACGCCGCCGAGATGCCATTGGTAATACAGGGGCCCGGTTCCCGCGCCGGCCGCCGCGAAGGTGGCGGCATGGGTCAACAAGACGCGCTGGTCCGTGGGCTGGGTCGTGATGCGAGGGTCGGTGATTACGCTCAGCGTGGCTGCGACGCTGGTCACGGTTCCGTAACTGTTGGTCACCACCACCCGGTAGTCGCCGGAGTCATTCGTCTGAAGGCCGGAAATGGTGAGCTGGGCGGTGTCCGCCCCGGTTACGCGGGTAGTGTTCACCAGGTTCGTTCCGTCCTTCTGCCACTGGTAGATCAGCGGCAACTTGCCGACGGCAGTCACTTGGAATGAAACCGGCTGCCCGACGAGCACTTCGCCGCCGCTCGGCTGCTGGGTGATTTCCGGACGCACAGCGCACTTGCCGGCGTAGCTGGCGCGATAGATGGACCGCATATCGCTTTCCGAGAGCGCGCGGCTGTAAACGGCCAGCTCGTCAATCAATCCGTTAAATGGCGCCGAGCCCGACCAGTTGGCGTAGTTGCCAATGCCCACGCCCGGGTGGAGCTGGGCATCCAAATCCCGGAACGGGCGGAGGCTGGTCGCGGCCTGGGCCGCCAGCGCGCCGTTGGTAAATATCATCAGGCTGCCGGCGTCCGCCTCGAACACCGCGCCGACATGATACCACTTCCCCATGGCCAGCGGCACGGAGTCAAGGCTCTGGCCGCACGGCGGGGTCTGCGCGGCGTCTTCAATGTGGAACTGGAGACTGCCAGCCGGTGTGACAGCAAGGTAGTAGGGGTCGTAACAGGAACGGTCGTCCGAACGAATCAGGATCACTGCGCCCGGCGCGCCGGCGTTTGCCGCCGGATAGGCGGTGATATTGATCCAGCCCTCGATGCTGAACGAGTTGGTGAACTTGAGATTGTCGGCGTCGCTGAGACTGATCATGTCAACTCCGCCCTGGAAGTTGGAAGCCTCCCCCACCATTCCCGGGCCGGGGCCAAAGCGGGTGGGTGCCCCGACGTAGTTTCCATCCACGTAATCGGTGGTGTTCGCCCCTTTCCACCAACTTACGATGCCCTCCGGGGCTTCGACGCACACCGGCAGCAACACGTTGAGCAGGGCATTGGAGCTAAGGGTCGCGCCATAGGCGTTGGACACCAACACGGAATACAAACCGGCATCGCTAGTTTGCAGGCCCGACAGCACCAGCGTCGTGCTGGTGGCCGCCGGAATATCCACGCCATCCTTCTTCCACTGGTAGCCCAATGGCGGCGTGCCCATGGCGGTTACCTCAAAGGACGCAGATAGTGCCGCGACCCCGTCCTGAGTCTGAGGCTGCTGCAAAATGACAGGCGGCAGCACGACGGTCAGCGTGGCCACCTCGCTGGTGACCATGCCGTGCCGGTTGGAGACTGTGACCCAGTAAGAGCCGGCGTCGGCGGCCAGGGTGTTTGAGATGATTAGCTGTGGAGCGGCTGCCCCTTGGGTGTGAATGCCATCATCGGCCACGGGGAAGCCATTGTGATACCAGGCATACGCGAGCGGCGCCTGTCCTGCGGCAAGCACGCTGAAGAGGGCGATCGACCCTTGCACAACGGATTGGCCCTGCGGTTGGGCCGAAATGACGGGGGCCGACTGGGCGCAAACGTGGCGAGGCAGTGCCACCGCCAGCGATACCAGCAGTATCGCCATGCCATACGGGAAGAGGGGCCGCATGCGTGTCATACTTGTCCCCTTGGCTGCGCATCCCGGCACAACGACATCGCGCTTTTGCACATTCACCGGACTATGACCGCCAATACCAAGACGCGTCAAGCTACTTGCGGCCCTTCAGCAGTGCGTTGGCGCAGCTTGGCACCACCACCATCAAGTGCTGCAGTAGCGTTCATCCCGGTTGTTGTGGGTGTCTGTTTTTGTTCGTCAAGGCTTCCGTTTATGGAAGAGGTTGATTCGCCCGAAAATCAGTGTAAGTACAATCGTTACAGTGAGTTGCATCCATCGGAGCGGGGAAAATGCCAATTGTGGGTGCAAATGAGTATAAATCGAGTAATGGCAGCGCGTTGCGCTGGAATCTGCGGAAAGTGTCAAGTGTGTATCCACGGTGTGGAGACGGTGAGGATACTGCGAGGATACGGTGAGGCTCCCTTGGGGCCGGGGCGTGGTTCCAGGATGCATCAGAATGAATCGCTCGGTTCTCGGCTAAAGTCATGCCCCGTTGAAGGCGCATTGGCGCCTAGAAATCGCCTAAATGGCACCGGTCCAATTGGAGGCGGAAAGTCCCCGCCTTGGGCCGGAAGCCGACACCCGCAACAGCAGGAACTCGTCACGGCCCGGTTGAATCCGGTTACCAGGGAGGAGCGCTCAGTGCCGTGTTGCTCACGACCATGCGGTTCGCGCCTGTGGCGGGTGGGAAGTTGAACGCGAAGTTTGCCTTGCCGCCTTATTCCAGGAAGAAGTCCACGGTAGTGACCACGCGGAGGATCTTCTTCTCGGGAGTGGCCGCGTCCCGGTCTTCGATCTGCAGGGCGCCCTGGGTAGCGCGGCGGATGCGCCCGACCTTGCTCCTGGAGTCCTGGGCGAATTTCTCCGCCGCGGCCCGGGCATTGGCGGTGGCCTCCCGGATCATGTCGGGCTTGATGTCGTTCACCGCGTTGAAGATGAACTCAATCCGGTCTCCGGATTCGTGGCCGGCAAGAGTTACGCCGGCAGCAAGGAGCTTGTCCGAGTCCTGAATTGCCTTTTTGACGACGTCCACGTTCGCGCTTCGCACGGACATCGTGACCAGCGCGCGGTAGCGGGCAAGATTGGGCCGATTGGCGTGGATACGTTCATCCTCCCGGTCGGTAACCACGGGCAGGCCCAGCGTGATCTCCGTTGGGTCTATGCCGTTGGATTCCAGGTAGGAGAGGACCAGGGCGCGGTTCGTTTCCATGGCGTTCTTGAGCGCGCCCAAGGTCTCGGCGGCGACGGAGAAGCGGATCGGCCAGATGACGAGCGTGGCCTTAACCTCGCGTTCGGACAGGCCTTTGACGGCCAGGTAACGGTCGAACTCGCGGCCTTTCTTCACGGCGCGGCCGATCTGTGAGCCGAAGATGGCCAAGCCAATCACCAGTGACAGGCCGAGAACTACGGATGCACGGAGAGTTATCATAGGCAAGGGGATAGAATCAATTCCCGGGCTTGGCCTCGCCGCCTATTCCTGGCGTTTGAACGGATCGGTGCAATTGCACCGGAGTTGGCTGGGCTGAGCGCATCGTGTGAGCCGGATTATGGCGCATAGGTCAGGGACGATCAAGCTTGCGCGGAAAGGGATTTGCCGGAGGGACAGTTGATCGTTACCACGCAGCGGCTGGCGGTGCCAGGATGCAATCGGCCGAGGGCGCGCAGGCACGAAAGCTTTGACAGGGAGGAGGGATTAAGCCACTTTCCGGCAACTTGCACGGATTTGCCACAATTGCGGACCGGGTGTAAGTGTCAACGTAATATATGGGCAAGGCGTTAATCATCGCAGAGAAGCCGTCGGTTGCCAACGACATCGCCAAGGCGCTGGGCGGCTTCCAGAAGCAGGGCGACTACTACGAGAGCGACCAGTACGTGCTCTCGTCGGCGGTGGGCCATCTGCTGGAGTTGTGCGTGCCAGACCAGTTCGAGGTCAAGCGCGGGAAGTGGAGCTTTGCCCATCTGCCGGTGATACCACCCCATTTCGATCTGCGGCCCATTGACAAAAACGAGGGACGGCTCAAGTTGCTGGTGAGGCTGATCAAGCGGCCAGAGGTGGATGCGTTGATCAACGCTTGCGACGCCGGGCGTGAGGGAGAGCTGATCTTCCGCTATATCGTCCAATTCGCGAAGGTCAAGAAGACCATCAAGCGGCTCTGGCTGCAATCCATGACGCCGGCAGCCATCCGCGAGGGGTTCGCGCAATTGCGCGACGACGCGACGATGCGCCCCCTGGCGGACGCCGCGGTGTGCCGCTCGGAATCGGATTGGCTGGTGGGCATCAATGGCACCCGCGCCATGACGGCGTTCAACTCCAAGACCGGCGGGTTCCACTTGACCACAGTGGGGCGGGTGCAGACACCCACGCTGGCCATCCTGGTCGAGCGCGAGGAGCGCATCAAGAAGTTCGTGCCCAGGGACTATTGGGAGGTCCACGGCACGTTCGCGGCCAAGGCGGGGGAATATCCCGGGCGGTGGTTCGATGAGAAATTCGCCAAGAAAGAGGGCGACAGCGATCTGAAGCCGGAGCGGCTCTGGGATGCCAAACAGGCGGAGGCCATCCGCGCCAAGTGCCTGGGCAAGCCGGGAGTGGTGACCGAGGAATGCAAGCCGACGACGCAATTGTCGCCGTTGTTGTATGATCTGACGAGCCTGCAGCGCGAGGCGAACGGGCGGTTCGGATTCTCGGCCAAGACGACCTTGGGGCTGGCGCAGGCGCTGTATGAACGGCACAAGGTGCTAACTTACCCGCGGACCGACTCGCGCGCCTTGCCGGAGGATTACATCGGAACGGTCAAGAAGACGCTGGGCATGCTGGAGCAGACAAGTTACGGCGCGTTCGCAGACCAGATTCTCAAGAGCGAGTGGGTGAGGCCGAACAAGCGGATCTTCAACAACGCCAAGGTGTCCGACCACTTTGCCATCATCCCGACCTCGCTGGCGCCCAAGCATCTTAACGAGATGGAGGCGAAGCTGTACGACATGGTGACCAAGCGCTTCCTGGCGGTGTTTTACCCGGCAGCGGAATTCCTGGTCACCACGCGCATCACCCGGGTGGAGGGCGAGCCCTTTAAGAGCGAGGGCAAGGTGATGACCAATCCGGGCTGGATGGCGGTCTATGGCAAGGAAGCGCAAACCGACGAGGCGCCCACGCTGGCGCCCGTGCAGCCGAACGAGACAGTGCAGACCGCCAATGTGGAGGTCGTGGCCGCGCAGACCAAGCCGCCGGCGCGCTTTAACGAGGCGACCCTGCTCACTGCCATGGAAGGAGCGGGCAAGTTGGTCGAGGACGAGGAGTTGCGCGAGGCAATGAGTGAAAAGGGACTGGGCACGCCTGCCACACGCGCCCAGATCATCGAAGGGTTGATCTACGAGAAGTACATTCTGAGGCAGGGGCGCGAGCTGCAACCGACGGCGAAGGCGTTTTCGCTGATGGAGTTGCTGCATGGGCTGGGAATACCGGAGCTGTCGTCCCCGGAGTTGACCGGCGACTGGGAATTCAAGCTGCTCCGCATGGCGCGCGGCCAAATGCAGCGGGCCGAGTTCATGAAGGAGATCGCGGACATGACGCGCGAGATCGTGGCCAAGGCCAAGCGGCATGAGAGCGACACGGTGCCCGGTGACTTCGGAACGCTGAAGGTGCCGTGTCCCAAGTGCGGCGGAGAGATCCACGAGAACTACAAGAAATTCCAGTGCCAGAAGTGCGAGTTCAGCCTTTGGAAGATCGTGGCTGGGCGCCAGTTTGAAATCCCGGAGATTGAGGAACTCCTGACCAAGCGTCAGCTCGGGCCCTTGCAGGGATTTCGCAGTCGGCAGGGCAAGCCGTTCGCGGCGATGATCCGGCTGACCCCGGAGCTGAAGCCGGAGTTCGACTTTGGCCAGGACCGGGCGGAAGGCAACGGCGGCGTGACGGAAGCCGACCTGGCGGGTCAGGAGCCGCTGGGCAAGTGTCCGAAGTGCGGGCACCGGGTGTTTGACACGCCGATGAGCTACTTGTGCGAGAAAGCGATTGGAACCATGCGCACGTGTGACTTCCGGTCGGGCAAGGTCATCCTGCAACGAGCCATCGAGCGGGCACAGATGCAGAAGCTGCTGGAAACCGGCAAGACTGACCTGCTGGACAAGTTCATCTCGAGGAAAGGCAGGCCGTTCAAAGCGTTTCTCGTGGTCAAGGATGGAAACGTGGCGTTTGAGTTCGAGCCGCGCGAGCCGAAGTCGCGGAATCCGGGCGCTAAGGCTGCGTCGCGCGCGGAGCCTGAGCCGAAACTGGACTTCACAGGCCAGGAGCCGCTTGGCAAATGCCCCGTGTGCGGCAAGCGGGTGTTCGAAGGCGGCTCGGCTTACGTGTGCGAACGTTTGCAGGCGGATAAGCGGCCGTGCAAGTTCAAGATCAACAAAACGATCCTGCAGCAGGCCATTGACCGGGACCAAGCGGCCCGGCTGCTGTCGAAAGGCAAGACGGATTTATTCCAGGAGTTCATCTCCTCCAAGACCGGCCGTCCGTTTCCGGCCTACCTGGTGCTGGGCGAGGCGGGCAAAGTCAGCTTTGAATTCCCACCGCGCGAAGCGGAGCCCCAGAAGCCCCTGGCAAAGTGAGCCTGGCGGATAACGAGTCAGCGGCCAACGACAAGTGGATCAGGAAGTTCCTGCAGCATTTGGCGTCGGACCGCGGCGCTTCGGCTTACACCCAACGTAACTACCGCCAGGCGGTGTGGGAACTTCACCGCTGGCACCAGGCCGAGCGACAGCGACCTCCCGTGTGGGGGACGATGCAGCGGGATGACTTCCGCGCCTTCCTGCGCTTTCTCGGGCGGCAGAATCTCAGCCGTGCGGCCATCCAGCTCCGCTTCAGCGCCTTGCGAACGTTTTACCGCTTTCTCGTGCGCCATGGAGCCGTGGCAGCCTCGCCGATCAAAAACATCGCGTTGCCCAAGGTCGGCAAGCGGCTGCCCAAGTTCCTGACGCCGGAACAGATGGCGGACTTGTTGGGTGCGCCGTTCAAGCTTCTGCCGGCGCAGGGCAAAACCGAGGCCGAGCGCCTCGCCGCGGCGCTTGCCTGCCGGCGCGACGTGGCTGTGCTGGAGACCATCTACTCGTGCGGACTGCGCATCAGCGAGCTGTGCGGATTGTTGGCGCAGGACATCGACTGGAATGAGAGCGTGGTGCGCGTGCGCGGCAAAGGGAAGAAGGAGCGCCTCATTCCCATCGGCGAGCCGGCGCTTGACGCGATTCGGAGTTACTGGACGCTGCTGCCCCAGGGGCCGGCTGGCGAATCCCCGGTCTTTCTCGCGGGACCAAAGAAGCGCGTTCCGGTAACTCCGCGGTCCCTCCAACTGCGCCTCAAGAAATACCTCATCATCGTCGGTCTGGATCCCCACCTGACACCGCACAAGCTGCGCCACAGCTACGCCACCCACCTCCTTGACGCAGGGGCAGACTTGCGCAGTGTCCAGGAACTCCTCGGTCACGAGCACCTCGTCACGACGCAGCTCTACACCCACCTGACGACCGAACGGCTCAAGCGGGCTTACGACGCGGCACATCCGCGTGCTTAGTACCTCGATCCATCAACTCGGTCCCGCATTCCTGGACTGAATACCCATCCCAGTGGAAATCGGCGTCGTGTCCATTTTTGAGACAGTGGTAGATTCCGAGCACATCCCTCGTTATAGCCCCGGAACGCCGGAAATGCCGGTGTGACAACGATGTGACCCCCGTGATATCCCTGTGTGTATCCCATGGGGAGCGCTCCCCATGGGATACACACAGGGACCCCGCAGGATTATCCCCGTCCAATCGCCGTAGCGGGCTTGGGCGGGGAGTGCCTCAGGCTTGAGGGAGAGACGGGGAGCCACCAGTTGGTGCGGCAATTGGTGGGCTTGACGAGATCAACCCGGTTACCGCGCTTCAGACTATATGCTCGTGGCATCATGTAGGGCTCCATACCTCCCATAAGTTGCGCCAATTGCTGGAAACCGTCGGGGACAAGTTCATCCCTCCATTCCTCCCGCATTTGGGGGTGGCAGTTGAAATTGTCGGTATCCGGGACTAGCGTAACAGAGGCAAGTACCTAATAGTGGAAATTAGCATGGAGAAGGCATTATGAATTTCGCATTACGCACCCTGGGGATTGTGTTGGTTTTCATTGTCGGCGGCAGCGCCCGCGGGGAGCCTTATCTGCCGACGGTTGCCAAAGGGAACATCGCCGTCCTGCTGAAACCCATCGCCACCGGGATGGCCGCTCCCGCCTACGCCATCAGCCCGCCGGGCGATACCACGCGGCTGTTTGTGGTGGAGCAGAATGGGTTGCTGCGAATCGTCCAGAACGGGACCTTGCTGCCCGGGGCGGCTCTCGATATTTCGGGTCTCATGTCGACCTCCTTCAACCCGGCCAACGCCTTTGACGAGCGCGGCTTCCTCGGCCTGGCATTCCATCCCGGTTTCAACAATCCGGCCAGCCCTGGCTTTCGTACGCTCTACACTTATAACAGCCAGCTGCTGGGAACTGGACCGACCTATCCTGCTCCCAACGGTGCCGTGCAAGGCTTCAAGAACGCGGTCAACGAGTGGAAGATGTCCAACACGGACACCAACGTTGTTGATCCCGCCTCTCGCCGCGAGGTCGTCTCGTTTGGCAAGAACGCCAACAACCATAACGGCGGCACGATTACTTTCGGGCCTGATGGCTATGCGTATCTCGCTCCGGGCGACGGCGGCAACGCCAATGATGTCGGAGCGAGCCACATCGAGCCGGGCGGCAATGCCCAGAACCTAAGCACACCGCTGGGCAAGATGTTGCGGTTCGACCCCCTTCACCCCTCCCTGACTCCCGGCAGTCCGGACCCGGCCAGCGCCAACGGCCAGTACCGCATCCCGACCTCCAACCCGTTCCAGGGGCCGGGCCAGGTGCCCGAGATATACGCCTACGGGCTGCGCAATCCCTACCGCTTTTCTTTTGACCGCGTCAATGGTGACTTGATTCTGGCCGACGTCGGGCAGCGCAACATCGAGGAGATTGACCGCATCGTGCTGGGCGGCAACTATGGTTGGGCTGTCAAGGAGGGTGATTTCCTGTTCAATCGAGCGGACGGCAGCATTGGGGCGCCCCCGGGAAATCGCAGCCCGGGAATTCCGGCCGGCATGATTGACCCGATTTCCGGCCCCATGGGTACGTTGGAATACGACCACGGCGATGGCATCTCTGTCACTGGTGGCTTCGTCTATCGCGGCGCCGCGATCCCTGAGCTGATCGGGAAATATGTCTTTGGCGACCTGGCGATCAGGAGCTCGCCTTCGCGAGTGGACGGCCGTTTGTTTTATGCCGATCTTCAGGCTGGCGTGATCAACGAGTTCCTGCTGCCCCAGTTTGCCGAGGGCATTCTGCCCAACGGCCTTACGGTGCACGGCTTCGGCGAGGACGCTGACGGCGAACTGTACGCGCTGGTGACAAACACCCCCGCGAACGGGACGGGCGGCATCGTTTACAAATTCGTCTCCCAGCGTCTGACGTTCCAATTATTGGGCCAACTGCTGGACATCTCCTGGCCGGTCGCGGGCGGGCGTCTGCAAACGCAGACCAACAGCCCCGGGGCGGGCATAAGCACGAACTGGGTTACCTACCCCGGCTCAACGATGACCAATCACGTCGTCGTTCCCCTTGACCCGGCCAACGGAAACGTGTTCTTCCGGCTGGCCTTGCCGTGACGGCGGCGTGTCAACACAGACCTCATCGAATGGGAGCCTCCCCGGAATAGCCGGAGGGTCTCCTGTTTATCAGGACAGCCTGCACCTGGCCAATGGGTGACCGATTGGCTGGATTTGTTTGCGTGGATAGGTTGCCGATTGAGTAGCCACCCCCTTGGGTATTGGAGGATCCTGCCGATGTGCGGGCACCTCCGACTTCAGCCTCGCCAGATCCTGGAGGCGTTGGGGGAGATGCCAGCCCTACTCCGTGGATTCGATCAGAATCGTGTGCGTGACGGGCACAAAGGCAGCTTTAATGGCGGCGGCCAATGTCGCGCGTTCCTTCTCGGTCTGGGCGGCGATTCCTTCCATGTTGGTCTTCGCCTCGGCGCTGCGGAAGATCTGCTTGATCTGCCTGGTCTCGTAAGCCTGTTTGGCGGCAACGGCGGCATCTACTTTGGCAAAGGCCTCGCAGAAGGGATTGCAGGGAAACACCTCTGCCAGGTTAATCCCGCGCTCCAGTTGATCTGCGGTGAACGTCCGGCTCTCGCTGCCCCAAGTGACTTTGTAGCTCCGCCCAGCCTTGACATTGCGGGCTTTGAGCATCAGCCGATTCAGCTCCTGGTTAAACGGAATGAGCGTCAAGGCCGAACGGATGTTGTTGTCATGCTCGGGATTATCTTGTCCGCAAACCGGATAGGACGGTCCGCCTTTCCCGGCGAGCACGCAGGCGCAGAACGGATATCGCGCACTGTTGATCACGAACCGGCCATCCCGGGCGGAAATCAGCTTGTGCCCGGGCGAAGTCATCATCTTGCTCTTCTTCACGTCAGCGATCAGAAGACCGATGTCTCCCTTCATGCCCAAGGCTTTCAAGAAGGCGTAAGCCATCACCGTATGGCCCGCCCAGCCGGGATGCACCCCGTCGGCGCCGGCAATCGCATAACCGGCGCCGTAACGCTTCTGCGCGGTTGCCCCCGCGGTCAGCATAGGCCAGAAGACGTCGGCAAATCCGACACTCTCGCGCTCGGAAATCTCGATGCCGATATTGCGCAGTCGGCAGAGGTTCTGGTTCAAGTCCACCAGCGTGTCATTTGTGCGCTTCGTCCAGCCGGGCACTTTGCCAATGCAACCGGGCGAACCCTGAACCACCCGCACGCCATTCGTCTTGAAAGCCTTGACGATGGCAAGGGAGCTCTGGCGATATGTCTCCCCGATGAGGTCTTCATAAGCGCGGTATTCATGGTCGTTCATGCCGTAGCAGGTTGTGGCGATGGTGGGTTTGAAGCGGAGACAATCGTTGGTCATCCGCGCCAGGAATCCCGGGGCCCGCTCGCCCCCCCATCCGTACTGCCGCACCGTGATGTTCAGCTCTGGCTCACAGACGGTCAGGTAATCCTCGATCAGCCGAGAGTACATCTTTTGTTCGGTGATGGAGTCGCCGCAAATTGCCAGGCGATCCCCGTAACGCAAAACCGGGCCCAGCGGTTGAGGCGCTTTGGCCGGCGTGAATTGAAGCGCCAGGGCGTGGTGGGGTTCTTGCCCGGAGACCTGCCCCACGCCAAGGGGGCAGGCCCCGAGCCCAAGCAGAAGAATAACCACTGAGCGCATAATATTAACGGAACGCATTGTTTGACTGTGGCGAAGCCGCGTCAATAGGCATACGGCGGGTTGGGACGTGCCGCTTACCGCTTCTTCCATTCGAGCACCTGTTTATCGGCGAGCAAACGGGCGCGGAGCTGCTCATAGCGAAGCTTCTGCACGGGTGACTTGCTGTTGAGGGCCAGCACCGCCGCGGTGGCCGCGGATTGGCCAAGAATCATGAATACCGGCTCCATCCGAATGGATCCGTAGGCAATGTGCGTTGCGGACAGGCAGACCGGCACCAGGAGGTTTTCGCACTCGGATGCTCTCGGCACAATCGAACGATAGGAAATTGGATAAGGAAGAAAGCCGTGGACCTGCACATCGCCTTCGTTCTCAGCGCGGCCATTCTTGACGATGCGCTGGCAGTTGTGCGAGTCCATCCCGTAGGCTCCCATCCCTACGGCGTCTGCCGCCTTCTGGTGCCCCCGGCAATTGTGCTCGGTCATGACATAATCCGACACCATTCGGCGCGCTTCGCGCACGTAGAGCTGATGCGGCCAATGCCCGGTGTCTAGGAACTCGTCTTTTGCCGGCCCCCAGGATTGCATCTCGTTTCGCATGTCCTCGGGCACGCGCGGGCTGGTGGCCAGGAAGTAGACAAAGCCGCGCACATAGTCCTCGTGAGCCTGCCAAATCGCGGCGCGCGTGGCGTGGTCCGCGTCCGGGTAGGCGTAGTTGGCACCGATGAAGTCCGTGGAAAAGCCGCCGTTGTTATTGATGTCCGTCTTGCTGTTGGGCATCCAGACCGGGTTCCAGAACGCCTTGAGCTGGGGCTGCTTCCCCGCCGCAACGAGGGCTTCGAGGTAGCGCGCCAGGAGTTCGTATTGAGCCGGATCATACTTCGGCGGTGGACGGTGCGGCAGGCGATTGGCAGGATTCTGCGTGTAGCACAGACGGAAATTATAGGCCTGGACGCAACGGTCGCCTTCACCCGGCTTCCCACCATCGCCCGGCTGGATGAACGGCAGCAACCCACTGGAAGGATCGCCGGCCTTCACATAGGGATCAACCGGGACCGTAAACTGGTGCTGGGGCGTTTCGGCGCGAACGCCGTTGATCGTCTCCTGGTACTTGGCGTTCGCCTCCCGCCCCACCGTGTAACTCACCCCCGCTTTAGCCATCAAATCTCCCTCGTAAGTGGCGTCAATGAACATGCGAGCGCGATAAACCCTGCCATTCTCCATCGCGATCTCCGCAATCCGCCCGCGCCGTTTCACCACCGAAGCCAGCCGCTGCCGAAAATGGACTGGCACCCTGTCCTCGCTGAGCATCTGGCGGAAAATGTCCTCCGCCACGTGCGGCTCAAAGGTCCACATGGTGGCGTCCGCGGCCTTCAGCTCGTCGAGAGTCGAGCGCCCGCCCCGGCTGGCAAAGTAACCCTCGCACGTCTCGAAGCGCCACGAGTTGCTTTGCGCATAATGTCGCGCGATGCGGTGGTAGAACTCGCGCGCAATGCCTCCGATGGCCGCCTTGTTGCCGATGTCAGTCGCGCCCAATCCACCCGAAGTCAACCCGCCGATATGATTGCCGAATTCGGCGATGACAGCGGTCCTGCCCATGCGCGCCGCCTGCACCGCTGCGGCCACCCCGCTGGCCGTGCCCCCGTAGATGCATACGTCGGCCTTAATGACTTCGCCCGCCTGGATCGCCAATTGCGGGGACAGAAAGAGCAGCGAGGCCAAGCCCAAGAGAACGGAACGACTAATCATTGGGCAACCCTTTCCCGTATTCGCTCTTTGCATCGTTGCCTCGGGCCTCGGGCTTTAAACTGGCCATCTGCTTCTCTCTCAACGCCCTGAAGTTCCCCTCCTCGCAACAGGCGACGAAGGTCTCCGTCACCGACTTGAGTTCCTCCCACCGCGCGCGGATCTGATGCGACTCCTTCTGGGTAACCTGGTTGTCGGCGGCGGCGGCCGCCACTACGGCAAGCAGGTCCGCAAATTCCTGCACAATCTCATTGGTGGCGGGGATCAGGTAAGACGGGTGCGGGTTGGTAGTCTTGGGATTCCGGATGAAGAATCCCCCGGCACGCTGACAGATCCACTGAACGAGGCGAGTGTCGTTGGTGCACTTGATCAGGCCGTCAATGCGGTCCAGCGGGTTGGTGCTGCCGCTACCGGCGCTCGAGTCGCCCGGCTCGGCCCACTTGTAGATCATCGAGAGCGAAAGCCCCAGCTCGGAGGCTGCCTGCTTGGGACTGCACTTTTGGAAGACTTCTCGCAAGAGTTCGTGTGACTGCATGGCGGCAACATTGAAAGAGCCACCAATCGTTGGCAAGGCAGAAGAACCCGCCTGGCCATGCCGCGGTGGGGGATATGGAGCTTTACCGCCAATCCCGCCAGACCGTGGCGGCCGATTGGCGCAGCCTTTCGGGGGTCCAGGCCATCTGGTCGGGCGGAGGTACAGAGCCGCCGGGGCAAGCCACGAGGAAGGTCAGCTCCTGAGTTCCATTGGCAGGCAGCTTTAGGGCGTATTCCACGTTGCCCCCGGCGAAGAGGGATTGATCGCCCCGGCCACCCACCGCGACATAACGCGAGGCTGCGCCGTTCAGATTTCCGGCGATGACCTGCTCCAGGTTCACGCTGGCGTCGGCCGGGAAAAGCCAGATGGCGTTAAGAATGGGATTCTGATCAGGGGCGCCGGGTTTGGGCAGAACGGAGACGTCCAAAGTGCCGTCGCCATTCGCGTCGGACGCCGCAAATGGCAGAGCCCCAGGGCGGTGCTGTCCCCAACGGGCCAACGGATCCACTTCCTGCGTAGGGGCGCCCTCGACCTGGCAGATGAGCGGGCGCTGGCCGGCCTGGGCCCAATGGCTCTCGCAGAAGCCGAGCACGACTCTGACTTTGGCCCCGGGGTCCACCTTGAACTGATAGCGGATCGGCACGCCGCCCATGCCGGCGCGAATGTTCTTGAAGGCGGGGTCGCAATCCACCGCAGGTCGGGCCCATCCGGGCAACGTTACTGCATCGTCAGCCCAACCCCAGTCGCGCATTGCCTGGGACACCTTGTTGCCCGCGGGCAGGCTGAGCACGGCCCGGCCGCCGAGCGTGACGGTCTTCAGGCCAAGGCGGACGGTTTCCGGCAGCGCCAGCGAGAGTTGCACCGGGGTCTCCTGGCCGCCAGTTTCTGCCAGGCGCACGGTCAGGACATCAAGCCCTGCCGGCCACACAGGTGCGCGAAATGCGGTCAGCGTCAGCGTGACTGTGCCGTGATGCGATTGCGCCTGGGCGGCGGGGATAAGGCCGTCCAGTTTGAGGCTTTGGAGAGTAACAGGCGCGGTTGCAGGGAGCCCGGCACCGGCCACATTCACCGCGATCGTTCCCCAGTCCTCAACCAATCGGCCTTGTCCGTCCATGTGCGTGGGAGCGAGCCCCGGGGAGGTGAACGTAACATCCGCACACAAGTGCCCGGCGAAGCAGAGCACCGTCAAGCAAGCCCAACGCAAGCGCCAGCCAGCCTCAACCTGCCTTGATCGTGAGACTTTGGTCCCGGATTGCGAGCCCGAGTTCTTCATATCAACCTTCGGTTCCTCACGTTTCACGTTTTATCCTGCCTTCCCGTGCGTGGCATTTCTTGGGGAGTGGATCACCTTGATTCCATATAGCTGGCAGAATGCCTCCACCACACGCCGATGGTTGCCGAGCGTGACGACCTGATGGAAACCGAGCACATCGCGGCAGTCTTCGACATTGTCCATCTTGATCTCCACCGAAGTGCGGCAGCCGCCGGCGGGCGGGGTGTCCACGTTGCTGACGACCGTGCCCGTATCAATAATGAGCTGGTCGGTGTCCTTGAAGCGGATCAGGGACACGGGCTCGCCTACCGGCCACAAGACCTG
Organism: Candidatus Paceibacterota bacterium; assembly: GCA_035452965.1. Classification (NCBI taxonomy): domain Bacteria; kingdom Bacillati; phylum Minisyncoccota; species Minisyncoccota bacterium. Next base: position 106,963 of record DAOTCE010000012.1, read on the forward strand.
CACCGAGACCCCCAGCGCTGATTCGGAGTGGCTGCGGAGGATGTAGGGGGCGGGCTTCTGATCAAAGCCGTTCAGGCGGGTGCCGGCAACACAATGGGAAGCAATGAGGAGGTTCTTGGCGGTCTCCGCGACCGGATCATTCATGTAGCCGGGGCGGTCGAGCAGGTAACTGGTCAGCATCAGCGAGGTCGCGCCGTGGAGGTCAGCCTCGCAGCCGCAGGTAATGCCCAGGTCCTCCAGCAGGGTCCAGGCGCCACACGGCGGGGTGGGGACAAGTTTGGCGCCGACCATGCCAAGGCAGTCCATGGAGAGGGCGTTGGCCTGCTCGTCGGCCAGCATGCGCTTGGCGGCCGTGTAAACGCGGGCGGAATTGACGCTGTCCTGCCAGGTGGGTTCGACCACGCGCTTGGCGCGCTTGCGGAAACTCGAGGCTACGTCCTTCACCTCCTCGTTCGCCGGCATCTTGTCAAATAACTGGTTAAAGGCGTCGCGCGGAATGGCGCGCACCTTGGTGCCGAGGTGATCCAGGACTGTTTCGTTGCGCCGGTTGCCATGAATCCAGAGCATGCGGGTTTCCTCGAACATGCGCTTGGCGCGGATCATGCGCAGGCCGTCCTCGACTGCAGACCATCCAAGCGAGGAGACCACGTAAACGCCTTGCTGTCGCGAGATGCCGTTGACATGGCCGGTAAAGGAGGTGCCGATGGGGGAGAAAACGATGAGCGGTACGCCGGCCTCATTGGCCAGACGATGGACCCAGTTCCAGCATTGCATGTGCTGGAGAATGACCAGCAGGCCGTCGGGCTTGCGCTCGCGGACCCCCTTTAGCAAAACCGTCATCCCCGCTTCGTCCTCAATGGGCTTTTCTTCCTCGTGCAACTTGATGGCGAGTCGCGCACACGAACCGGCGAGCTGGCTGCGATACTCCTTCTGGCGTTTGTCGAGGTCGTAAGTTGTGCCGGGCCAGCCAAGCCAGTAGGGCCGGGGCTGCTGCAGGACCGCCGCGTCCACTCGGATACTGGGCCGGGGCCGCAGCTTGGCGGGGTCAACAAAATCCGGGTCCGCTTTGCGCGCCTTGGCTATGGCCGGAAAGAACTCGCCGCTGAAGACCAGGCCGGCTGCGGCCGTGGTGACGACTTGGAGACAGCGCCGCCGGGAAAGGCAGCCGGAGCATTGATGGGGTGTTTGCATAAAGTGGGGAGCTTCACACTGCATTTTTCATGGAATACAATGACGGTCCTACCCCACTGGGACGACGGCGGCAAGAACATTGTGCGATTCCGGGCCGTCGTTGCGCCTGCCGTAACGATTGCGAATGTGCCGAGGGCCGCCTCATGCCGGCGAAAGCGAGCAGCGTCATGCCGATGAACGTGCCTGAAACAGAGATATGTTTGAACAAGAAGTGGAGGTGCTTTCCGTTCATGGCCCAATCTCCGTAGCGGAAGGGCTGGATTTTCAGAGTTGACTCGGATCGCGCTGTTGCGTGAGGGGGTGCCCCATGGAGTTTAGGCTTTAGCCCTTGGACGGTGCCTCGTAGAGTGAACCCATGCATGAACGAATCGGCATCCTAACTGGCGGCGGCGATTGTCCGGGGCTAAACACTGTTATTCGGGCCGTCGTGAAGTGCGCCAGCAAACGCGGCTGGGAAGCCGTTGGCTTCCTGGACGGCTTCGAGGGCCTGCTGGAGCCGCTGCGCTACCGGCGGCTCGATTACAAGGAAATGGATGCGTTGCTGTTTGTCGGCGGCACGATTCTGGGCACCTCCAACAAAGGCCGCTTTGCGGGCAAGACCGGCCACGGGGAAACCAACCGCATTCCGCGCGAGATCCTCGATCAGGCGAAGGCCAACTTCCAGAAGCTCGGCCTGCGTGCCCTGGTGGTCGTGGGCGGCGACGGCTCGCTTACAAGCGCCCAGCAGCTCTTTGAACATGGTGTCCCGGTTGTCGGCGTGCCCAAGACCATTGACAATGACCTCGAAGCCACCGCCCTGACGTTCGGCTTTGACTCAGCCGTGGCTTGCGCCACCGACGCCCTGGACCGCCTGCGCACGACTGCACAGAGCCACGACCGGGTCATGGTGCTGGAAGTGATGGGCCGTTACGCAGGCTGGATTGCCATGGCCGCTGGCATTTCGGGCGGTGGCGATGTGATCCTTATTCCCGAGATTCCCTTTAATTACGAAAGCGTCTGCGCGAAGGTTGCCGAGCGCGAGCGCGAGGGCAAGCAATTCACCCTGGTGGTCGTCGCCGAAGGGGCGCGCGCCCGGGGCCAGGACTATGTGACATCGGGCCAGGCCGAATCCAACCGGGAAGCGCGGCTGGGCGGCGCGGGCGCGGTCGTGGCTGCCGAGATTCAGAAGCGCACCGGCAAGGAGACGCGGGTGTGTGTGCTGGGCCACCTGCAACGCGGTGGAGCGCCGACCTCCTTCGACCGGCTCCTGTGCACGCGCTTCGGGGCGCGGGCGGTGCAACTCATCGCCGCGGAGACTTACGGCCACATGGTTGCTTTGCGCCCGCCCGATACCGTGGCGGTGCCGCTCACCGAGGCCATTGGCCGCCTCCGCGCCGTCCCGCCCAACGGCGAGATGGTCGAGACCGCCCGCGCCTTGGGGATCAGCCTCGGCGACTAAGGGCTTGTAATCCGCCGCGGTTCCTGACAGAAATTCACTCAGAGAAGTTGTCACAGGAAATCATCGCATATGGAAATGAACGCAATATCAATCAGTCCTTCAGGGGAAGAGTTTCCGCTGCCGACGCCGGGTGATTACGCGGCCGAGTTTGCCCGCCTGAAGGAGTTGGCTGCCAGGCAACGCAAAGCCGGCAAGGAAATCGTCGTGGTCGTCGGCCTGGGATTCGTCGGGGCCGTTATGGCGGCAGTGGTGGCCGACGCCACGGACAAGAAGGGCCGCCCAACCAAGTTCGTCATTGGAATGCAGCGCCCCAGTACGCGCAGTTTCTGGAAAATCCGGCTGCTCAACCGCGGCGTTTCACCTGTCAAGGCTGAGGACCCGGAAGTCGAACAACTCATCGCCCGCTGCGTCAACGAGAAGCAAACGCTGGTGGCCACGTACACCGAAGAGGCGCTTAAGCTGGCCGACGTGGTCGTGGTGGATGTCCAATGCGATTACCTTAAGGAATCCCTTGGCAATGTCCGTACCGGATCGGCTGAAATGGCCGCATTGGAAGCCTCGATTGCGACAATCGCGGAGAACATTCCGCCCACTGCGCTGGTCCTGATCGAAACCACTGTCGCCCCGGGGACTACCGAGCAGATTGCCTACCCGATCATGAAGAAGATCTTCAAGAAGCGGGGGATTCGTTCCGAACCATTGCTGGCCCACAGCTACGAGCGCGTCATGCCGGGCAAGAACTACGTCGCGTCCATCCGCGATTTCTGGCGCGTTTGCAGCGGAGTCAACCAGACCGCGCGCCAACGCGTCACCCGGTTCCTCAACGAAGTGCTGCACACCGACAAGTACCCGCTGACCGTGCTGGACCGTCCGATCGAATCGGAAACGGCCAAGATTGTGGAGAACAGCTACCGCGCCACCATCCTGGCGTTCCTCGATGAATGGTCAATCTTCGCCGAGCGCAACGGCGTGGATTTGAAGAAGGTGATTGAAGCAATCAAGGTCCGGCCTACCCACTCCAACATCATCTTCCCGGGACCGGGCATAGGCGGCTACTGCCTGCCCAAAGACGGCGGGCTCGGAGTCTGGGCCTACCGGCATATCTTTGGGTTTGAGGACGACATCTTCAAAATCACGCCCCTGGCTATTGACATCAACGACACCCGCTCGCTGCACGCCCCACAGTTGGTCCGGGATGCCCTGCGCAACATGGGCAAGCCAATCGCTTCGGCCGAAGTGCTGCTATTGGGCGCGGCCTACCGCGAGGATGTGGGCGATACACGTTACAGCGGCTCGGAGATCATTGTGCGCAAACTCACCGAGATGGGAGCCGACGTCAAAGTGCATGATCCGTACCTGGACCATTGGTGGGAATTGGAAGCGCAGGACACCTACCCGCTTCCCAACTATAGCTGGGCGCGCTTTTTCCATCGGCAGGCCCAGTTGAAGCATCTGCGCATTGAAAAGGACCTGTGGGCAGCGATGAAGGGGATTGACGCTCTGGTCCTATGCGTGCGGCATGATCCATATCTGAGACTCGACCCCGATCGAGTGGTGAAAAGCGCGGGCCGGCCCTTCGCCGTTGTGGACTGCTTCTGTGTGCTCGACGACGAGAAGATACGCCGCTATCTGGAATTGGGCTGTGAGGTCAAGGGCATGGGCCGCGGACACATCAAGCGGATCAAGGACAGCCTTGATAAGCGGCCGAGCGCGAAGAAGGCGAAGTAGAGGTTAGGCCGATGGGGGCGTGACACTTGTTTGCGGCGCGGGTGCGTTGTCCCTGACGCAAGCCCGAGAAAGCAGGCGCTGCCGCCAACTACCAAGCTCAGCACCAGCCCGATCTACACCCTGAGCGTAGTGAGCGAGGGTTTGTTGGAGCACACAGTTTGGAAGGCGCGCTCGGTACGGCCGAGTAACTAACGATTCGCCAGCGGGGGTCCTCGGAAATCGAGCGAAGAACCTGAAACAATAGGGTTGACGGGATTAGTGCGGCTGTGGTAAAAACGGCCAGATTAAACCTGTGAGGACCGGTTCAGCGTGTGCCGGTCGGGACATTTTTATGAAACGTATCGCCAGCATTACGCTCAGTGTAGTCTTTTTGGCTGCGGGCTATGTCATCGGGAAGGATGCGCCCAATGCCAATCCCTATGCCAAAGTTCTCTCCGTAACGCCGGCTGCGGAGTTACCCGCGAAGGCGGCAGACCTGGTCCGGCAAGCCAAGTCGGCCAACCGCGAAGCCACGACCATCACGGTAGTGAAGAGCGCCGTGGGCATGAACCCGGCGGCGGCGCCGGCCATCGTGGGCGCGGTGGCCCGGGCGGTGCCGCCAATGGCGCCTGTGGCCGCGGGAGCGGCGGCGGCGGAGCAGCCGAAGCAGGCGCGCGCCATCGCGAAGGCTGCGGCAGCCGCTGCGCCATCGCAGGCAGGCGAGATCGTGGTAGCGGTATGCCGGGCGGTGCCGAAGGATTTTCAGGGCATCGCGGTGGCGGTGTCGCAAATGGTGCCTGGAGCGGGCAAGGAAATTGTGGAGGCGGTTCAGACAGTGCGGCCGGATTTGAAGCCATCACTTGAGCGGGCGGTGGCTGGATATGGAGGGAAAGTGGTGTCAGTGGGAGATACGCTCTCGCAGGCGGCGCTAATTGCCCAGTCCCAGAGCGGGTCTGTGGGAGTGATCCAGCCCGAGACGACGACTTTGGCTCGTAGTCCGCTGCTGGGCCGCGGGCCGGGGGTTGGTCCGCCCTATATGCCCCTGACCGTGGCGCCGACCAATGTGACGTCGGGCACTTCGGGAGAGGTTCCGGAAGGCGGGCGCAATTACGCCAAGCCGTAAGGCTTTTTCGGCAATTGATTCGGGAGAATTGACGGGGCTGTCCGGGTTTGCTCCAGCCCCATTCCTACTAAGCCTGATGCTCTTCCTACCGCTTCCTCCTTCGAATTCAGGGTGATTCTATGCTCAAGGTCTATGGATCGATAGGCGTTGGGACGCAAGGAACAGCCAATACAGGTTAAGAAGCACTGAAACACACGACGCGGGAATCCAAGTTTCATAGCGTGATGGTGCCGATGCGTCGGAAGAAGTTATTGAAAGGGCCAATACGGAAGGAGTTAGATCCGGTGCGGCGAGAGTTGGCGGGGTAGGCGGAGGGACAAGCGGCAAAGGGGCGCTACGGGCAGTCGCGTGTGCATGCCGGTGTGGACACTGGAGGCATGGTTGCATCTATCGCACTTGCGTCTGAAGCCAGCGCGGCGGATGCGTCTATCGGACTTTGAACAGGAGGACGATGAGCAACGGAGTGAGAAATGCCTGCAACAGGAGGAAACGCATGAGCACCTGGGCATTGGACCAGCCAAGGTTCTTGCGGCAATGGTCGTGAAGGGGGAAGCGGACTTTGTGGAGCAAAGGTGCCACCCCGACCAGTCGTTTGCCCTTTGCGCCAGCCGCGCTGTCTGCCGGGCCAGGTGAGGTATCGAACCCGAGGCGCCGAAAAGTCCGCAACAGGGCCAGTTTGGCGAGGCCCGTGCCGCCATTCAACAGGACGACTGGCGCTACGACCAGAACCAGAAAGGGATTGCCCGAAGCGAGCACAGCGATGCCCAGCAGCAATCCGAGGTATCGCGAACCGGCATCGCCCATGAGCATTCGGCTGGGCTCAGCGTTGTGCCAGAGATACCCTGCCAACGCGCCGGCGGCCGAGAAGATTAGCACCGCCCAGGCGGCGCCTTCGGGGTTATGCGGCAGAAGCAGGTAGGCGGATATCTTCTTGTGGCCAATGACGCCGTACAATAGAGCGCCCAAAGAAAAGAGCGACAACAAGGTCAGAGAGCCGGCCAATCCATCCACGCCGTCAGAGCAATTGGTGGCGTTCATTGTGATCCAAAGCAGCGCAGTGCCAAGAAGCACAAAGCCAACGGGTGTCAGGATGTAGCTGCCCTTAACAAACGGCAGCCAGATGGTCATAGGTTGTCCCTGGCAAAGAACAAAGGAGGCCAGGGCCGCGACACCCAGATCCAGCAGGCCTTTGCGGACTTCACCCCACGGCAATGCGCTGCGGTCATCGAGGAATCCTGTTAGCATCGCGAGCGCCAGGCAGTCGTTCACCTGTAGCATTTTCCCCGAAAGAGGCACCACCAGGAACAGCACCGGGATAAGTGAGAGCACCATGATAAAGCCGGCGCCGGTAGGTTTGCCGACGGCCACAGTGCTGTTTGGCGTGAACGCGCGACCGCGATCCAACGGCAAGCTGCCGCGCCATCGCCAAAGCGCCAGCCACGAAAGCCACGCGGCCAGAATCGCGCCAATCCCGATCAAGACCAGGTGCGAGCCCAGCAGCCGAATGGGCCCCCAGCACTCGGTAAGCAATGGGGCGAAGAAATAGAGCATTCGACAGTATTATCAACTATAGGAACGACGAGGAGCTTTTTGATAGGCGTGCAACGGAAGCGCGGGAAAATCGGACCTGCGGTGAGACCTTATCCAGCGTGCAATCCTCTGGCGGAGGCCACCGCGGCATTGCCCGGCAGAGCGGTCCAGGAGGCTGCCGACTGGGCCCCCCACCTTTGCCCTGGTGCAAGCGGCAACCAAGCCCGCGACCTTCTCATTCGCACGCATCGGTCCGTGTCTGGCAACACTGATCAGCAGACCTAGCGCGGTCAGCATGCAGACCAGGTTCGAACCCCCATAGCTGACGAAGGGCAGGGCGATGCCTTTGTTGGGGAGGCTGCTGGTCACGACCCCGAAGTTGATAAAGGCCTGGAGGCCAATGAGAATGGTGATGCCGAAGGCCAGCAGTTGACCAAACGGGTCCGCGACCTTCCAGGCGATGCGGGTGCCGTAGAGCAACAGAATCACAAACAGCAGCAGTACCAGGGCCGTGCCAAGAAACCCCAACTCCTCGCCGATCAATGACAGCACAAAGTCTGTCTGCTGCTCGGGCACGAAGCCGTTCTTGTGGCTCCCCGCGCCAAGGAAGGTGCCGCACCAGCCGCCGCTGCCGAGCGCCAGCAGGGAGTGCCAGCCTTGCCAGCCAACGCCGTCCCTGTATTTCTCCGGGTCGAGGAAGGCCAGGAGCCGATCCATCCGGAGTTGGTTCCGCAGCAGGAGCCAGACAGACAGCTCGCCTCCGATGATCGCCGTGGACAAGAGATAGCCCCAATGGCTGCCGCCAACGGCAAGCATGGCAAGAGCCACCGCTGCCAGCAAAGCCGTTGTGCCCCAGTCCGGCTCGAAAAAGACCAACAGCCCAACAATGCTCGCCATAAGCCCGGGAAAGAGGAAGCCGGCGGTTCGCTCGTGCATCCGAGCCTGGTGGGTGGCGCAGTGATCGGCCAGGAAGATAATCAGAGCGAGCTTGGCAAACTCGGATGGCTGGCCAAAAGGCAACCAGCGGAAGGCGCCGTTCCTGGCCACGCCGATGCCTGGCACGAGCGTGGCGGCCAGTAGAATGCAGGCCAGACCCAGCAGCCATTTCGGCGCATGAAATCGCCGGAGCAGCGGGTAAGGGACCAGCGCAGCGACCGTGCAACAGACAGCACCGACGGCCAGCCAGCACAAGTGCAGGTACAAGCGAGTGAGCCGTGGTTGCCAGGTCGTCGAGCTGTAGAGGGCCAGTGTCCCTAAAAGCAGCAGGATGCCGACCACCAGGAGCAGAATGGCGGTGAGCCTTTTCACCGTCTGGAAGCACTGGCAAGTGCCTTGCTCGTGCGCGGTGCCGCGCCCGACCTCTGGGTTGTGGCGGCACGAGCCGTTGAGGCTTTGGCGGGTGTTGACCGGGCCAGCGCCTTGCCGGGCAGCGCACGCACGACCTTATCCGCCGGGATCTCCAGGCAGGCGGCGACTTGTTCGGCGATGGAGCGGAACACCGGCGCCACCACAGTCCCGGCGTAGTAGCCGTTTTGGGGCTCATCCAAAGCTATCGAAATGACGACGCGTGGGGTATCGGCGGGGAGACAGCCGATCATCGAGGAATAGTAGCGCCCGGCCACGTAACCGTTCGTATTAGACTTTTGGGCGGTGCCGGTCTTCACGCCGGAGGTGTATCTGTCCAGGGCAGCCAGCGCGCCGGTGCCTTCGGGTGAGACGACAGCTTTCAAGGCTTGCCTGACTTGTTGCGCGGTTCGAGGACTTACGACCGCGCGCACCAATTGCGGCTGGAATTGCCGGAGGAGCTGCCCTTGGGGCGATTCGATCCGGCTGACCACATAGGGCCGCATCAGGCGACCCTCGTTGGCGATCGCGCACATGGCGGTTGCCATCTGCAATTGGGACATGCTCATTCCCTGGCCGAACGCGGCGCGGGTCAGGGTCATCGTGTCCCAGGTGTGCGGCGGGTCAATCCGACCTGGCGTTTCGGCGGCAAAAGCAATGCCGGTGCGCTGGGCCAAACCGAAATTGGTCAGGCAGCCATAGACCCGCTCCGGCCCCAGCGCCAGGGCGATCTTTGCGAAAGCAATGTTGGACGACTTAATGAAGGCCTCCAGCAGCGTCAACAGCCCATGCGGCGCATGGTCGCGCACCACCACCTTGTTGACCACGAAGCGGCCCTGTTCGCAATGAATCCTGCTCTCTAGCGTCATCAGTCCCTGATCGAGCGCTCCCGCCAGGAGAATGAACTTCAGGGTGGACCCAGGTTCGACCATATCGGTGAAAACCGTGTTCCGCCAGGTTTCCGGGTCTGAGTCGCCCGGATTCTCCGGCGCAAATCCCGGGCAAGAGGCCAATGCGAGGATTTCACAAGTCGTGGGGTTCATGACGATGGCTGAGGCGCCGCGGGCGCGGTACCTGACCCGGGCATCTGCGAGCGCCTGCTCGACGATTTGCTGCAGGCGCAGGTCAATCGTCAGGACCACATGGTTGCCATCGGCCGGCAACTCGGAGCGCGTCCGATGCGCAGGCAGTTCATTTCCGACAACGTCCTGCTGGGAGAGGCACAGGCCATTCTTCCCAGCCAGGAACTGATTGCATCCGCGTTCTATTCCGCGGACGCCTGTCAGCCCGGCGCGGGTTGTGTCCAGCGAAACGAAGCCCAGCACCTGGCAAAGGCTCTCCCCACAGGGGTAAACCCGTCGCTGCTCGTCCCGGGCAAAGAGAAGTTGCCGGCGCAGTTTCCGAAGTGCCACCGGCTCGCCTGCGCTGAGCTTGGCTTCGCTGAAACCGTAAGTCTCCCGTTTCAGCGCCGTGGTGATGGATCGCCATTCCCCGACCGGGACATTGCGTCGGAGGAGCAGGGCCTTCTGCTGTTCAACGTTGCTGCGGCTGGCGCGTTCCCAGCAAGCGCGCACGCGATTGGTAAGTTCTTCAGCCGGGATTCGCAGCAATGGTTCGAGGGACTCCGCTACCTGGTCCAGCCGGTTGGAGCAAAGCCCCGGAGTCACGTAGATCGCCTTGACGGGAGTGGAAAGCGCCACAGTAATTCCGTTTCGGTCCCGAATTTCGCCCCGTCGGGCCTCAAGCGTCCGGGCGGTTTGGGAGAATTGCCGCGCCTTGGCCAGGAACTCGGGGTGCCGCCTGATCTGGATCTCAAACAGCCGGCCGAAGATCAAGAAGAAGCCCGCCAGCACACCGATGATGATCGCCCCCAGGCGCCGGTATTGCAGGGGCCTGAACTCCGTGGCGTCGCGGGGACTTGGCATAACCCTGAAACAATCAGCCACCCGTGCCCCCACGGCGCGTGTGCGTCCTGGCGTCCGCCACCTGTGGGCGCCGGCTCGGCGCAGCGGCCCTGGCCGATACCGGCTTGGTGTCCCGGCCACGGGCCGACTCCCCAGCCTTGCCAGTCACTGTCCGTTGAGCTGAATCGGCCCGCCCCAAACCAGCCGTCGGCTGCAAGACCCCCAGTGCCAACCATCGGGCCTTCTCGCATTCCAACGACCGGCAGGCCTGTGTGACCGCAGTAAGTTCAGTCTCCTTCTGACGCAATTGTCGGCCGAGGTTGTGCTTCTCCCGAGTATACGTAATGTGCTGCGCACCGAATACACCAGCGAGGACCGTCAGCACGAACAGGATGACGAGCGATTTTAACACGCACGCCTCCACCCTGCCTGCCCACCCTGCCGGCTGCGACCGCACATCCTCCACGGCACCAGCCTCAAGCGCGGGACGGACCGGGGCAAGGTCCACCGGCGCGGCCGAGACCAGATAGGGCAGGCGTCCCGATTCCGCGAGTCGAAACGGGTTGCCCCCTCGCAAAAAGCAGAACGCCCCCGGGCCGACAGAAAGCAGGCAAGCCAGCTTCATATGTTGATGGCCTTTAGCGCCTCAGCGATCTGCAGGGCGTCGGGGTTTGCCAGCGTGGCGGCGTAGCGGGCAGGGCTCCAGATCTCGAACTTGTTCATCCGCCCGACCAGCAGTGCCTCGCTTTCGATCCCCAGCCCCCGGGCGGCCTCCTCCGGCAACGGCAGCCGGCCGTAACTGTCCAGCGATCTGGCAAACGTGCTCGAGCCGAGCAGCCGCTCGACCGTGGCGACCTGCTCGTCAGTCAATGAAAGCCCCTCAAGGTTCCTCAGCAAAACCTCCCAGCGGGAAGGTGGCAGCACCAGCAAATACTGGCTCCTGGCCAGCGGCCATACCAACACCATGAGGTCCCGGGAAGAACCGGACGGCCGCCACTCGACTGGCAGGATGACGCGCCCATGGTCAACACCGCGAAGATGCTGCCCAAGGTACAAACAGGACCCGTTATTCACAGTCGCTGATTTGCCTGTTGCCGGTCGCATTATGGTCTCCAAAACTCACCAAGTAACACCATTATTCACCAATTATCCCCAAACCGGCAATGCAAACATGCTCACACCTTATTCACAATGTTATTCACAACCGCGCGGCCTCGGAACGCCCGGCGCCCCTTCGAGGCTCATTGGCCGTGGCAAGGGTCGCACACCCGGATGAACATGATCAATCCCACCGGCGCGGCCGACGGCCAGTCGAACCCGAGACACACCGTATCCACACCGTATCCACACCGGATACACACCGTAGGTTCACTCTGATAACCCACTGGCGTCTCGGAAGATACGCAAGTTCCCCTCCCCAGGCAGCCTCGAAATCAGCATAAGTAACTGCTCCACCAAGACTTATGACGCTTTCGGGAGCCAGCCAGCGACTTCCAGACCCAGTGGTCGCGCAGGAGCATCCGCGTCGCAACAGCTATCTGCTGCAGCGGAAGAAGGACAGGGTCATTCTGATTACCAACGGACATTTTGCCGGCTGCCCGGATCACGCATGGTTGCCCCGCCTGGAATTGCTGACGCGCACCCTCGACGCCGTAGAGGAATGTTTCCGTCGCGGCGAGGATTTCGACATCACAGTGGACGACGGCCGGCCGATCAACGGCCACTGGCGCGTAGTGAAACCGAGCGAGAAGGAGTGGATTTCGCACAAAGGCACAGTCGTTGGTAGATGCCGCTGGCACCAAACACGCCTGTGTTACGCGGGCGCGCCCCGACGCTCTCCGGACCGGGCGTCAACACTGGCATCGGCAGTTTTGCCGATACCCGCCCTGTGCGATTCTGCTACACTGAGCCAGTTCTAATGCAAATGGCTTAAGCACTATCTACTGGCTAACTATGAAGCGAATCATCTCCCTCCTTGCAGTGCTAACCCTTGTTGGCGCCACGGTGGCCATCGGTCAAATCAACTACAGTGGTGGAACCTACTCTGAGAATTTTGACACCATCTTAAACACTGATGGAAACGGAACCACCATGTCCGGCGTGGGAAGTGTTGGCGCACAGGATGCCATTCCCACACTCACCACCTGGCGAGCCGCCAGGGTGGGTGGTACAGGCACGGGCACCTTTGCCCTGTTCGCTGATTGGGGCGGTTCAGGGACCGGGAGATTATATTCGTACGGGACCACCGCCGGCTCGCCTATTTACTACGAACGAGCGTTGGGCAGCGTTGGGTCTGGCACCACTATACCTGGGTTTGGCACCTATTTCATCAATGCCTCGGCGGAAACCTACGCGTCCCTTACCTTCAATTTCGACCGTGAAGTGTGGCGCAACCAAAGTGCCGCTGCGGATCAAAGCCTGACCTTCTCTTATGGGCTTCTGTCCGGGGGCGGTGGAATTACAGCCGATAACTTTCTCACCAGTGCTGGCATGACCGCTTATCCCGCCCTCAATGCGACTTCTCCGGCCGCCCTTGGAGGCGTAGCTTCTGCCGGCCGCGATGGGAATGCCGAGCCCTACAAAGCCCATGTGTCAGCAACTATCACTGGCATAAGTTGGGCCCCCGGCGACACGCTGTTCATCCGGTGGAGCGATGCGGACGACACGGGCACCGATGCCGGCATATCGATTGATAACCTGACTTTGGTCGCGGTCGTCCCCGAGCCTTCCTGCGGCCTCTTGCTTGGTTTGGGGGTTGCCGCCCTGGCTCTCCTGCGCCGCAACAGCCGCTAACTTCCCGCGTTCACGTCGCCGGCAAGGGGCAGCCTCCATCGAAATGCCGGACGTTTAGGGCGAGCGCTCGCAAACTCAACGGTGTGCGAGCCGTCAACTGACTCGGCACACCGGCTGGGGCTGGCCGGCGAAAGTCTGCACCATCAGCCGGTCTTGCGGGAGACGCGTGCGTCCAGAGGCAATTCCCGCAGCGTGAAAGGACCGACGAGCGGTAACGCCAGCCTGGCGAGGCTAGGTGAGCAGCCGGACCTCAATGAAGGACTCGTCATCAAAAACCTCCGGGGTCACCGGTCGTGCGGGAATCGGCTTCTTGAAGATGATCTCGGCCATGACGAAGCCGGGCTTGGCCAGCCACTCGGGGTGGGCGCATCGGACGAATCGGTTCCAGATGAGCGTGCCGTAACCATCCATGCCGAAGCAGGCCAAAAAATCACAACCCAGGCCAGGCACGCGGTTGACGCGCAGAAAGAAGGCGATTGTGGACTTGCGCTTCGGGTCCGCCTTGACCGCCTCGACCCCAACGTGGTGTATCTGAATCTCCGCGCAGCAGTACTCGTAAACCTCGATGTCCTCCCAGAACTCCGGGTCTTTCACCCGGAGGCGGCTAGCCCCGTAGGGCGACAGGATTATGCGTTTGCGTGTGCAGTACTTGAAGTAGCGCCCGAGGGCTTTGAAGAGCGCGGCCTCCAGCTCCGTCTTGGCCGCGCGGATGATCTTCCGGCGCCGCCGCATGGTGCCGCCCGAATCGTCCAGCGGGGGGCGGGTGGGCAAGATTAGCAGATCGGTGGGCTGCAATGGTGGAAAAGCCGACAGCGGCCGCTCGTCGTTCGGGTATAGGTAAATGGTGGTGCCAAACTCGTAGCCCAGTCGGGGCAGCGGCGTGGTCAGCTCGCAAAACGCGATGCCATCCCGCCCCTTGAACAGCTTGGCATCCTCGTCGGCGGGAGCGTTAGAGTAGGTGAGTCGGAGGAAGCGACCGATGTGATCCGCCATCCCACCCTGGGTTGGAAGGGGCACTTGCATGCGCCCAGGTTACCCGCGGAGGTGGGCACCCGTCACGTACTTTCGCAGATAAATGATCCGGAAAGCAAATTCGCGCCCAACTTTTCGCGGCGAAACTCCAATTCAAGCCGAACCGCCGGGTTCCAGCGAAAGACATTTCGAAACAAGGAGACGCGCGAAAACGCGGCGTCGTATCATGGGCGGCACGCTGAATGAACGCGCAGTCGAAGAAATTCCAACCGCCGACGCGGTGCCTCGTTGGGTGTGCCCGAGGGGAGTTTCAGGAGACATTCCTTCGCGCGCGGAGGAGCGCGGTGCAGAAACTGCCGTGCCTGCCGGCGAAAATGCGCGCACACGCGCGGGTGGGGAAAAGGATGTTGCGCGTCATGGTCACGCGCTCCCTGTGCGGTAAAATTCACTCGCAACTTGAGCGGTGCCGCGGCCAGGCCGCAGCAACCGCAGAACAGATGCAGCGGCGGCGAGTCCGCCAACGACGAACACGATTATGACAAATGAGTCGCAGCAAGTCCAGTTGATAGTGGAGGAGGTCGGCTCCCAGCTGGCGCGGGGCGGGGCAGGCTGTGCACCCGAGCGTGGTACGCCTGTGCCGGGGGCGCTCGCGCTTCCGCCAGGCCTGGCCTGGCTCCAGTCGGGCGCCGGGGGCATCCCCCGGATTTCCACTTCGCCGCCAGGCGACGCGGAGAATGCGGTGCTCATCGAGCAGGTCGCTCAGGGGTGGCAGACCCGGCTGTTGCTGGTCGCCGCGAGATCCGGCCGCGTCCACGTCAACGGCCTGCCCGCGCCGCGGTTCAGCCTGCTCAAGGAGCGGGATACGTTGCGGCTGGATGGGGATAGCCTGGTCCATGTGACGGTCTTCAACCGGCCGGTGATCGGTCCCGCCCCTGCCGCATCGCTCGGCTCGGAGTGTCCCGTCTGCCGGGTGCGCTTCGCCGCATCCATCCGGTGCTATATCTGTGCCTGCGGCAACCCGACGCACTTTGAAGAAGGTGGCGACGACTGTCTGCAGTGCGCGCTGTTGCGGGTCCGGTCCGGGTGCCCCTACTGCGGGCGTCCGATGGTGCTCGAGCCCGGCTACACCTACTTGCCGGAAGGACTCCATGAATCGCTTTAATCAATTTCGGGAGTGCCTGCTGGGCGGTCGGCGCGGCCTGGCGCGCCTGGCGCCTCTGGCCGCTCGGCTGCCGGCGTTTGTCGGCGGTCGCGGCGACGCGGTGGACATCCTGCGCGGCTTGCGCGTGGCGGTGGTGGGGCTGGGGAGCGTCGGCATGCGGATTGCCGAACACTTCGCGCGCCTGCAGGTGGCGGAGCTGTGGCTGGTGGATCCGCGGCGCTGCAAGCCGGAGAGCATGCTGACTCATCCCATCACCCGGCTCATGGACCTGCCCAAGGCCACTTTTGCAGCCCGGCTCTGCAAGAGAATCAGCCCCCGGACACGGGTCTTCGCGTTTGTCGGCCTGGTCCAGGACCTCTGGCTGGATGCCTTTGCCGATGCGCATCTCTGTGTCATGGCCACCGACAACCTGGCGGCCGAAGTCGAATTCGGCCGTCGCTGCCTGTCCCTGGGAAAACGCCTGGTGCACGCCGCTTTGCACGGCGACACCCTGACTGTTCAAGTCCGCGTCTATGACAACGCGGACGGTCAGGGTCCCTGCCCGGCGTGCTCCTTTGGCGCAACGGAATGGCAATTACTGGCCGAGCAGGTGCAGTTCAGCTGTGACGGCAGCGCATCGGCCAGCCCCGCGCCGCGTATTTCCGCTCCCCCCACAATCAGCACAAGCAGCTTGTGCTCGCAGGCTTCGGACCTCGCGCTTAACCAATCGCTCCGTCTGGCGCTCGGGCTCGGCGAGGCGGTCGGGGACACCATAGTGGAATATTGCGGCTTCACTAATCGCATGCTGACTTCGCGCCTGGTGCGCAATCCCGATTGTCGCGGCGAACATGTCCGCTTCGCTCTGGTCCGGGCGCGCGCGCCGTTGCGCAGCTACTCTTTTGCCCGGCTGGCGAGTGAATTCCTGGCGCCCCCAGGCGACCGCTCGGCAACGCTGACGGTGGGTGGCGTGGACTGGATCGAGCGCGGGCTTTGCGGCTGCGCTGAGCCTCCTCCCGTCCAGCGCTTCGTGTCGGCCGGCCGCGGCACGGCGGGGCGTTGTGGGCGCTGTCGGACGCTTATTCACACTCAGCCGTTCACTTCGCACCAAACCATACCGGCCTCAATGCTCGGCCCCGTTGCCGCCGTTCCGCTCGGATTGCTGGGCGTGCGCAAGAGTCCGTTCGTCCTCCTGCGCGGCGCTGACGCGGCCGTTCTTGTCCAAGACCCCCGCCGGGTTTTGCCCCTGCCATGAAAGCCAAATCCTCTCCCGCAAGCATCACCCTCGATCCGGCCTCGCTCGCGCAGGTGCAGCTTGGGGCCCGCCACACGGCCATGCTCGATGCTGCCCGGTTGGAATGTGGTGGCAATGCCCCCTGGCGTCATCGCAAGCAGGCAGAGGCGCTTGAGCTGTGCCGGCTGGCTGAGGCCAGCGGGCGCATGGTCATTGGTCAGATTGATCTCCGCGTGGAAATCCGCGTGGACCTGCTGCTGCAAGTGACCGTGGCCTGCCTGCCAAATCCCTCCGAGCCACCGGTGGTGGCGGAGGCTGCGCGCCTGGGGGTGACCTACCGAGAGGAGGCCGTCGTGCTCCCGCAGCCCGGTTTCTCCTTCGTGCAGATCCTGGCGCCGCAGCAGGTGTGGAGTCCCAGCGTGAGCTCGGGACTGGTCCAGGCATTGTGCCTGGGCACCAAGCTGCCCGCCGGCATCCCGCTGCGGGAGATCATCCTGATGACCTACGGTGCGCTGACGATGATGAGTACCCAGATGGATCCCGCCAATTCGGCGGGCGTCCTAAACGTAGCAGCCGCGGAATGGTTCCAGCGAAACCCGTCCTGGATTCCCTTGTCAAACGCCCCATTTCTCAAACCTGCCGAGGCATCCGTATGAACTTCGCCGCTACCCCAACGCTGCAACGCGCCCCAAAACGGTGGGCCCAGGCCCTCGTCAAACTCGGCTTCTCTCCCGCCGGCGGCGTATGGCGCCGAAAGGAGATGCTCGCTCGCATTGAGCCAGATTGGCTGATTCTGGAGACGGCGCACCTTTCCTGCAAGGCACGCCAAAGCAATCCCGCCCCCGGGCACCGCGGCCTTTGGAAGCGAGTCGCCTGCAAACACGACCAGATGCTGGCGTTCGAGATTCCCGCCGCCCTTATAGCCGATGGCGCTGAGCCAGACGAAACTATGGACGCTGGCGAAGACCTGGCGGGGGCGCTCGTCGAATGGGCCCTGGCCAGCGCCAACGGCAATATCCCGAGGGGGTGGCAGCCTCCAGGCGCCGAGCTTATATCCGCCTGGCTCCCGCCGGGGGCCTTGACGGTCCAGGCAGGCGGCCTGGTCCGCCAGGGCGAGTCGTTGCTGGGGCCCGACCGTTGGGCTCTGCGCTTCCCTATTCTGCCATCCGTTCCAGCGGAACTTCCGCCAGACCGGCGGCGTGCCCTCGACCTGCTGGCGGCCGATGCGCAAAGCCAGTGCCGCATGATTCGCGTCGGATGGATGGAGCATCCCGACGGCGTGGCCCTGACGGCTGCGGTCGATTTTACCGGGGCGCCTCACGCGGAGTACTTATTTTTGACCGGCTTGGAAGGGCTGACGCAGGCCGTCGCCCGGCTCGTCGAAACGGCAAACCTCCTCGCAGACGCGACGGTGACGTTGCGGGCGCTGGAGGTTTGCCGCGTCTGAAACCACAAAAATAGAAAGGAATAACGATGATCGACACCACTGAACCGTTGGCGGTTGCGCCGCGTCGGCGCGATGGCCCCTTCCGATTCCACGCCCGTGACGTGACCGGAAGCTATAGGATGGAAATCACGGATGTTCAGCGCGGCACGCCTTCCGGCGCCGTTGCGCAGTCGCTGGCATTCCGCATGGATCTGCCGACGAATGTGCCATGGTCTCTGCGCAATGACCGGACCGGCGTGTGGCTGCGCGACGATGTCGCCCTCGACGAACAGGTCAAGGACGACGCGGAAGCCCAGTTGACGCTCACTCCCAAGACGCATTTGGGGGGCCACAGGGGCTGAGGGAAACAAAGGGGACCAGGCGGGGCGGCCTCACCGACGGGCCGCTCCCGCCTCGGTCTCCCTCCCCAACATCGTGAATCACCACATTTGGCCAAGGGTAGTCGGCCGCGGCGGCCACACGACGTGCCCGCGCGTGTCGTTGGTGACTTGCCATGTCGCCTGGCGCGCCGCTTTCGTGGCCTCGCGTTTGCATACCGGCCCGGCCGCGCCGGGCCACTCCGGTCGGAAGCCCGATTGGCTGGCGCGTATGGCTCAGCGTCACGGGTGGTTCCGGGTCCTGCTGCACTTGGCTGCGCTTGCCCGCACGAGGCGCAACTTCCGGTGGCACTTGAAATGCATCTGGCGCGAAATTCATGAATCCCCCACCACAAAGTAGTTTTTGCCAGCTCTGCATGCCGCACCAGCTCGAAGTCCTGGTGCGCGCGGAGGCGTCAGGCCCGCCGCTTGCGCGCGAACCCGTGCGAGTGGCGGACGTGTCCGAGGCTGTGAGTGAGGTCTGGCGCGACCAGTGCTTGCGGCGCGGCCACCCTGATCAGCCCTTGGCGAATCTTCCGGTCGTCCTGCTGCCGACCTTTTCCACCGCCGATGAGCGTGGGCGATGCAGCGGGTTTGAGCTCGAGGTGCACTTGCCCAATGGAAATGTAGGACGCCAGAAATTCGGCCTGAAATCCCTGCGCCCGGTTGCCGTCCGCGCGGCGGAGAGATTGTTGCGGGCCGGGATCCTCGGTGAGGGCACGCACTACTACTACGAACTGGCGGTCGTGAAAGACCAGACACCTGCGGCCTCGCCCCCCGCCCACGCTCCCGCGTTTTCGCTGAAGGCAAGCACCCCGCCGCCTGCTTTCCTGCGGACGCCACTCCGGCCCTTGTTGCGGGCCGCGAAGGTGGTGGGCACGCTGGACGACGAGGATTTTCCGGTGTTCTTCACCGCCACCGCCCTAGCCAAAGCGGAGTCGTGCTCCCGCCAAGGCGCACTAGCAGTTCCCCCAGTCGAATCCGGCGGAGTGCTGGTCGGCTCGCTGGCCTCCTGTGAAATTACCCGGGAGTTCTTTGCGCTTGTCACCGATATCCTCGAGGTCGTCGAGGCCGAGCAGGAAGCGTTTAGTCTTGCCTACTCGGGGCCGAGTTGGACCCGCATCCAGGCGGTCATGAAGGCCCGGCAGTCAGCTCACCCGGACCAGGCGATCAGGCTGCTCGGCCAATGCCACGGGCACAACTTCCTGCCCGCTGACGGCAACCGCTGTGATCAATGCGACAAACGGCCAAACTGCGGATTGTCAAGTGTGTTTGTGTCCGCAGACGACCAAAATTGGATGCGCGCCGTATTCGCCCGGCAACCCTGGGCGCTCTGTCTGATCTTCGGCCTGAATGCCCGCAAGGAGCCCGTCCAGCAGCTGTACGCCCTCAAAGACGGTCAATGGCAGGCCCGTGGCTATTTTGTGCTGCCTGATGCTGAACGACCGGCAGTTACCCAAGGCACTGCTCCAACAATTGAAACCCAATCAAAGAACGCGCTATGAACCCACACCTGAATCCCCTGCTGGTCATGCTCGCCGATCAGTCTGTTCCGCTGCCTCACCGCGTCCTGATGCTGCGGGAATTGCTCCAGAATACGACGCCGGAGACCGAGCCGCTGATTGGGGCGCTCTTTGAGACGCTCACAGCGAAATCCAGCGACGCCGTATACAAGGACAAAGTCCGCAAGCTCGATGCCCAGCTCAAGGAAATCCGTGAAGGTCCAATGCGCCGCGCCACCTTCATTGAGTTGGCGAAAATCAACGGTGATGCCGTGTCGCAGGCGCTGGTTGCCCTTGACGATGGCACACTGGCCTACGCCGTGGTGGTGGATGAAGAGCCGCTCAAGAAGCTCCGTCGGGGTGACCCGGTCATACTCGACGGCAAGGCCCGGGTGCTGGTGGACCGGGCGCCCGGCGCCGTCGGCGTGGGGGATGAGGCGCGCCTGGAGCGCAAAATAGATGACCAGCGCATCGAAGTTACCTCGCGTGGCGAGGAGCGCCTGGTGGTGTGGGCTGCCGCCGGCTTGATCGACGATGTTGACGCGGGCAAGGTCACTCCCGGCTCAGCCATCGTGCTCGGCTCGCGGCAAACGATCGGCCTCGCCGCGCTTCCAAACCAGGATCGTCTGGCTAACTTCCGTTTCCTCGACAAAGGACCCGTGCCGGACGTCCTCGTCGAGCGCGACATTGGTTGCCCGCCCAAAGTCATTCGCGAGGTGGCGGAGCACATCCGCCAGGAAATGACCCAGCCGGAATTGCGCCGCCGCTTCCGCCTGCGCCCGTGCCTCATGAAGCTCCTCTGCGGCGTCAGCGGTTCAGGCAAGACCCTTGCAGTGCAGGCCATCCATCGGCTGATGTACGAGACTATGAGCGATGTGACCGGCGTGCCCATCGGGCAGCTTCCCTCGCGCGTCTTCCATCTTCGCCAGAGCCAGGTGCTCAGCAAGTGGCTGGGCGAATCGGACAAGAACGTGGACTGCCTATTCAATGAAATCGAGCAGTTGGCGGACCAGGACTACACGGCGCCCGACGGCAGGCGGTTTCATCTGCCCGTGCTGGTGATCATCGAAGAGGCGGACGGTATGAGCCGGGCTCGCGGCCAGGATGCCATCTACGACCGTATTTTGACTACGTTCCTCCAGCGGCTCGATCCGGCGCGAGCCAGATTGCGTGACCGGCTGGTTGTCTTCCTTGCGACCACCAACGAACCTCACATTGTGGATCCCGCTTTCCTGCGTCGTATAGGCGGCTCCATCGAGAAGTTCGGCCGCCTTAACCGGCAGTCATTTCGTGCGGTTCTTCACAAACTGATGTGCGGACTGCCGGCTGCCGCCAACAATGGCTCCACCCAGCAGGAGATCTTGCAGAAACACATCACCGATTTGACGGCCTGGCTCTTCGGGCCCAATGCCGATCCGGGCGTGGTGGAACTCACCTACGCAGGCTCCACCACGCCAGTCATCAAACACCGCCGTGATTTTCTCACGGGTGCATTGATAGACCGCGCCGTGCAGGAAGCGGCTACGGAGGCTTGGCGATCCGCACAGGAGGATCCTACCTCCGCGGGGCTCACGCTGGCCCATCTCATGCGCGCGCTCAATAACCAGGTGCTGAGCGTGGTGGGCCAGCTCTGCGAGCAGAATGTCGGCAGCTATACCGATCTGCCTGACGGTGTGCGCGTGGCTTCGCTTCGCCGCATCCCGCAGCCGACCCATTTGCCTATCGAGTTCATCCGCAATCCAAACCTCTAGCAAAACACTAATCTTATGACTGAACGTATTCGACCTCATGCAGAACGTGGCGGCGCCCCGGGCGGCGGGGCGGGCTTGTTTGACGACAATCAACCCTCAACCCAATTGGTGTCCGTCTCAAGCGGCCCATACTTGGAACAGCTGCCGGTGGGCAATATGTCGGTTGGCGAGGTGCGTCGCCGATTCGCTGACCGGTTCGACATCGATCCGAACGCGCAGGCCGTTCTTGACGGCCAACCAGTGGACGATCAGACGCGCATTGGGGCCGGGCAAGCGCTTATGTTCACCCGTCGTGCCGGTGAGAAGGGCTAAGATCCCATGGACACCCTGCAGCTTGAAATGGCCTTGCTCCGGTTGAGGCGCGCGTCGGAAGCCACGGTGGGCAATGCCCAGTTGGTGATTCAGGATACGAAGGCCATCGCCACATCTCCCGAGGGCGCCTCTGCCTCCATGCCCTTGGAACTACTGCTGGGCAAGGTCGCCGCCGGACAAATGAGCACAGGGCCGGCAATCCTGCCGGACGGCATTAAGGCCATAGTATCGCAGGGCCCAATTATCATATGGGCGTGGGAACACCCGCCCCGGGTCTACCAGTTTGAGTGGATTGCCAACGACTCCCCCAGAGCATTCGGCCAGGGCACCAAATACCGCAAAGTGCGGCTGGCCCTGCCTTACGTAATTGTGCTGGCAGTGTTTCTGCGGAGCGATGGCGGGCTGGTTGACCTGCTTCCCAAAAACGAGTGCTTCTTCCGATCAGCACCACTCAAGCGGTTCGAGGACGAGCTGTGTTACCCCGCTCTATTGAACTGCTCAAAATTCAAGCCTCCCGAGGGCCAGCCGCTCTCTTGGATTTGCACGCAGCACCTCCGGCCCACGCCGAAAATGCACAGCAGCAATCCGGGCGAGCGCTTCCTGGCGGGCTTTGAGGCGCTGCGGCACTGCCTGCTCGAAACCGCCTTCAATTATTCTAGTGAACACCACGAGGGGACGAGTTGGTTCAGTGAATCCCGCAAGGTGGACCCACGTCTCAAAACTGTTGAAGCCTGGGAACAGGCCACCGGCAAAGATCCACTGTTCGTGCTTGAAGTGCCCTGGCTGAAGACTGGCCACACGCTGCGTCAGGTGATCGACCGCATCTTCACCAACCTTCATGCGGGCAAACACCGCATCCAATCTGCCGCCGGCATGGCGCGCATGATCTTCAACCATGCTCAATCTTAAAACATCCTCTGTATGAACAGCCCCAACAGCGATCTCCTGACGCCGATCTACCTCAAGACGGACGAGGTGATGGAATGGCCCCAGGACAAAACTTTCTACCTGCTCTCGCGCGACGGGCTATTCCTTTGCCGCAATCACCAGTTCTTCTCGAGCTGCGTGCCGGCGGATCGTTGGCCTAGCGAGCTGGCGGGTCACCGCCAATTCCTCCAATTCGATTACCCGCGTCTGTCGCAGCGCCTGGTCGAGCAAGTCGTCGGCTTCTTCGATATCATTGGCGAGCGCTATGGTTCTGAGGCCGCCGTGTTGTTGGCTTGGAATCGGGACACCAATCAAGTCGAAGTAGTGGTGCCTGATCAAATCGCGACGGTCAGCTCCTCCTATTACGGAAAACCGTATGGCATTGACCTCCACTACGACGTGCCGACCCTTCCTTCGCACCTGTTGCTTATCGGGGACATCCATAGCCACGTGGACGCTCCGGCCTATGCTTCCTGGACTGACAAGGTCGATGAGGCATATCGCCCCGGACTACACTTGGTGGTAGGGCGAATTCTCGATGAGCCGCCGGAGTTTTACTGTGCCGTGGTTGCTGACGGCACTCGTTTCCGGGTGAAGGACTTGGCTTTGGTGATGGAGGGGTACCGCCGAAGACGCCGGGAAGAAGTGCCTCCTGAGTGGATTGCCAGCGTCACCGTAGAACAATGGTCGAGCAAGAGTTATCAAATCAGCCACTCCTCGAGCAGCCTCCGCACTACGCCGCTGCTGGGGAGCGGCTCCGGATGGGACGAAAGTGTCGCCGTGCACCGCGTCAACGCCTTGTCGCCCCCGTTCCCGCCGAACAATCCAACCGGGAAGGGCTCCGCCGCTTCCACAAAATAACCAATGAACAACCACTGCCTCCGCAACCGAATTCTCTGTCCGCGATTGCCCTCGCACCGTGCCGTGAAACTCATCGGCTTGGGAGGTGTCGGCAGCATTGTCGCCCGCTACGGCGCTGTGTTTCTCGCCTCCCTGGACCAGGAAGCCCGGCTCGTGCTGGTTGATGGTGACACGTTCGAGTACTCCAATGCCAGCCGGATGCTCTTCTCCACCTTCGGCAATAAAGCCACGGTGCTGCGCAACGAATTGCTCCCCCGATTCTCTGATTCCACCCTTTCCATTCTGGCGGTTGAGGAATACGCCACCTTGGACAACGTCGCCCGGATTGTCCAGCCTGGCGACATCTGCCTGCTGTGTGTGGACAATCATGCCACCCGCAAGCTCCTGCACGATCATTGCTCGCAGCTCGCTGAAGTATGCCTCATCTCTGGCGGCAACGATGGCGTCGGCAAAGATTCGAGCGGGGCGGTCCGCCGCGGCACCTACGGCAATGTCCAGATTCACGTTCGGCGCAGGGGCAAGAATCTAACCTCCTCACTTATAGAAAATCATCCGGAAATTGCCAGCCCTGCCGACAGCCTGCCGAGCGACCGTAGCTGCACCGAACTGGTCACCTCAACCCCCCAAATCCTCTTCGCAAACCTGGCCGTAGCCTCGGCCATGCTTAACACTCTCTTTCTCCACCTCTCTGGAGCGCTGCACTACGGTGAACTCAGCTTTGATATCGCTGATGGCCTCATGCGGCCGGTAATGCCCGTATACCAGCCCCGTAAGCCCGCTCCGCCAGTGGCAAGAACCCGCTCCCGCGGGACTCTCGTTCGCAGAATCCGGACTTCAAGATCATGAGTGCCTGACAGTGTATGAAGACAATCATAAAGCAGCACACACCGCATACACAGGCGATTATTAAGGCGATCTTTCGTGGGCGGCCCGGAACTCGTCCCCCGCCAGTGTCGGACCACCCTCACCTGAAAAGTTTGAAGCCATACCAGCGGTATTTAACCGCCAGGTTCGCGACCGTGGTCGCCAAATCGTCGTTCGATTACATCAGTAAAGCTCCCGGCACTTGGTTGATCGTAGGGGACCGTCGCAGCGAAATCGCGGCGGACATCCAGTTGATTATGGAGCGCTACGGCATTGGTATCGGGGTGCTCGTCCTCCACCTGCAGCAAATCAATGCCGGTCATATTCCAACTCGCATCACCGTCAACGGCCGAGTTCAGAACCTCGCGCAACCCACCCGCTGTCTCAACGGAGCAGAAGGCGAACGCGTTCTGTCTATCCCCATCCGGCGCTACCGCTCGGACTTCGGCCGCCTGGCTCGGCTCAACGTTGCCAAACCCCGTTCCCTTTGGGAGGCCAGCCGGATCGTCACGCACGAGCGTGACTGCAACCCCTGCTTCTATTGTTCCTGCCCGGAGACCAACCCCGCGGAAGTGATCGTTGACCTGGAAGGCCCCCGGCACGGCCTGTCCCGCCACTACAGTTTCGGCTTCACCTTCGCCCCATTTGGCAATCCGCTCTCCGTCGTGCACTTCCTGGTATGGGACCGCGCCCGGCGACCGCTAAATATGAACCGCGTCCCCATGACCGTCTCTGACCTAGTCAAGCTCACTCGCGAGATCAATCTGTCCATTCGCACATTCTTCGCCGAAACCAGCATCTGTCAGTTTCCGGTGATAGACGGAATTTCCAATGGCTGGGCGGGCAATACTATCTATCATCAGCACTTCCAATTCTTCCAGCCGGAACACTCCGTCCCCTTGGCCCGGGGGCGCCCCCTCGGCCGGAAAGCAGTCATTTGCCGCGACGACGTGACGGTGCACCGACTCTGCTGGCCCGCCCCAGTTTACCGCGTTCGTGCCGACGATGCTTTGAATACCGGCCTCGTGGGCAATGACCTGGCCGGCATCTGGCGCCTCCTGGGCGGCTCGCGCAAAGTGCCCTACAAACCGTTCGCGGACGGGTACACTCCCACCCAAGGCGAGAAAGTGCATGCGCACACGCAGAACCTCTATGTACCCGGTTGCCACCTCGGTGACACCGCATACCTCATGCTGCGCGACCGCGAACGGATCAACTTCCGGCCCGGTGCGGAGAACTACGTTAACCGGGCGAGAGCCTTCCGGGCCCAACGCAAGGATAACATCGGTGTGCTGGAAGCCACCGGTACCCTTATTGTGGATGACGCGGCCAGCTTCCAGGAAATGAAGCAATGGACTCCAACTGACATCTCGCGCCAAATGCGCATGATGGCGGCAGCCATTGCCCCGGAGGAGCGCAAAGTGGCCGAGTTTGAAAACACCATCCGCGACTTGTTCCCTCCCTAGAGGGACCCATGGGAATTGGCAACACTCGGCGTTTTAAGCCGCCCTCAACTGTGTCGTCGGCGTTATTCGCAGACAGGAAACCAACTGTCTCATCTCCACTGCCATCGGCTACGTCAACGCCCCCATAACTGACCTTAACGCGTGGTGGATTCATTTTCATCACGGCACCAACATTGGTGGTCTGTTCCCCGCTCATTACCCCGACTCGATGCCCCTGGGCCGCTTGCAGGCGTAACTACAGCTCCTCCGCAGCAAGCTAGCTTGTGATGGACTGCGATAGGAGGGAGAAGGGGTGGGCAGTAATCGGCGTAAGCCCCCCAGAACAAGCTTCTCCCGCTGCCTTCAATTGGTTGCGGGGGCTGGATTTGAACCAGCGACCTTCAGGTTATGAGCCTGACG